>CAZJWF010000016.1:0-37550 GCA_964549375.1 uncultured Neomegalonema sp. | reverse complement strand
TTTGCGTTAGCAATACCCGATGAAAGAGATAGCGCGGCAGCCAAAGCGGTGCTGAAGAAGCGTGAGAAAAACATCGACGGACCCCCCCGAAATTAAACGAGGGAAAATATATCCTGTAACGTGTAAATATTATTCTCAGATCTGGATTAAATGAGGAAATATAGTTTCTTGAATATAGATTTTAATCTTCTTTTTACTTTCGTTGAAAGTTCATTGATAAAAACGACGCATAATAAGCGGTGTCATATACATCGGAAACTGATACAGCGCGACAAACAGCGAGAAGACCGGTGCTTGAGGTAGGGCTGCTAGATAGAGCGCCGCGTTCCGATTTCCCCAGATCAGACCCATTGCACCTCCGCTTTCGCGTCCGGTGACACGTCGTAGAATTGGCGTGGCAAGGAATTGCATTCCAATGTTCAGAGCGAATACCAGAGCTAGTGTCGCCGCAGCCAACAGCGGTGTTCTGAGTATCTGTTCTGTCGCTCCATCAAAAATCGGAACGACGGTGGCGAGCATCGCGAGGGCGCCGATGCCATCGAAGACATTTGCGCGCCGCGTGATCAACTCTGTACCAAGCACCCTCCGCAACACTATGGCAAGCACAGCGCCCGCTCCGATCATCGCGGCGAGCCTTAGTGAGAGTGCGAATGGGTCGATTGGAACAGCCGCGCCCAACAACAGCGATGTGACGAAAGGCCCAAGGAAAGGCGTCAGAAAGCTGCCGAGAATTGTCAGCTCGATGGCAAGCGCTGCGTCAAGCCCAAGTAATAGGCAGAGCGCGGCGGCAGACCCTAGCGGCGGTCCTGCAGCGATATAAACGAGGGATTCTCGGAGCTCGTTCGGCAGCGAAGTCAATTCTGCAATTATGTTGATTAGGGCGGGGGTGACAACCATGAGACCGAGGCAAACGCCCAACAACATCGCAAAGCGAGAGGGTTGTAAGCTGCGGCGGAAAACGGCCCCGAGGTCAATTCGAACCATCGCCAGCAGATACATCAAGGCGACAAATGCTGGCAGTGCGGGCCGCATCGACGCGGCTAAATCTTGCAGAGCGAGGGCGGCAATCGCACCGATTGCTAGTATCCACCGAGCGCGCACACCCACCCATTCAAGCGCGGCAATCACCTTCGCGCCCTTTCAACATTCAGAACGTAGGCGTGCTGCGGGGCGTTTATCACCCCACAGACCTTCGCATCGTCTCGGGCAGCCATGTCGCGAGATCAGGGAAGATCACGAGGATCACCACCATCAGAACCATAATCATGAACATCGGAAACGCTGTCTTCGCGATGTAGCCCATTTCATGCTTCGTCAGACCTTGCATCACAAACAGATTAAAGCCGATTGGCGGTGTGATTTGCGCCATTTCAACAACGACCACAACAAAGATCCCAAACCAGATCATGTCGAAGCCGACCTCGCGGAAGGCCGGAATGTTCACCATTGGCTCGACGATTGCCATCGTTAGAACAACCGAGGAAATTCCGTCGAGGAAGCAGCCAATCACGATGTAGAACAGTGTCAGCGCTGCGATCAGCTCATAAATGCTGAGGTCTTGTTCTGCTATGAAAGCCGCCAAAGCGCGAGGCAATCCAGTGAAGCCCATTGCCAGCGCAAGAAACGCCGCACCCATCAGAATGAAGGCGACCATTGCCGACGTGCGTACCGCACCCATCAGCGAGTTGCCGAAGGTTGTTGGTGTCAATGAACCTTGCAGGAGTGCCAGCGCCAACGATCCCAAGACACCGAAGGCTGCGGCCTCAGTTGCCGTTGCAAATCCGAGATACATTGACCCGATAACTAATGTGATGAGCGCAATAACGGGGATTAGGAAGCGGGATGCCCACAGCTTGTCAACGAAACTGACTTTGGGTTCTTCCTCAGGCCGTTTGCCGGGGAACAGATAGTGCCAAGCGACCACATAGGCCATGAACATTGCTGCCAAGGTCAGGCCTGGGATGACACCTGCCATAAACAGCTTTGAAATCGACTCGTTGATGGTCACGCCGTAGACGATCAACGTCAGCGATGGCGGAATCATCAAGCCAAGCGTCGCTGCGCCCGCCAGTGTACCGACGGTCATAAATTCTGAATAATTACGCTTCCGCAATTCTGGGATCGACATCTTTCCAACGGTAGTCAGTGTTGCCGCTGACGAACCAGAAACGGCGGCAAAGATGGTGCAGCCGACAATATTTGTGTGCAGCAATCCACCGGGCAAACGCCCCATCCACGGGGCAAGGCCCTTGAACATGTCTTCAGACAAGCGCGTACGGAACAGGATTTCTCCCATCCAGATGAACAACGGTAGGGCGGTCAGCGTCCAACTGGAGGAGGCCCCCCAGATGGTCGTGATCATCGCGTCACCAGCGGGGCGGCTGGTGAACATTTCCATGCCGACCACCGCAACACCCAGCAGCGCAAGAGCGACCCAAACGCCGGTGCCGAGCAACAGGAACAGAATGAATATGAAGATGACGGTGAGATAAAGTTCTTCCATCTCAGTTCTCCAAAACGGGGGAGTCGTCTACCGTTTCCTCTTTGAAATTGCTGCGTCCTTCGACAATCATCCGCATCAGATTATCCCACAGACAAATCGCAAGGATGACGGTGCCGATGCTCATGGAAAGTTGTGGGATCCACATATCCGTTTTGTCTAAATCCTGACTCTTTTCGCCCAGTTTTTCCGAGAGGAAATTGAACTTCACGGCGTAGCGCGCAAAATATGTTGCGAGGATCGCTGCAATCGCGAAACACCACAGTTCGCCATACCGACGATAACGTCCTAACGCTGTCAGCATCAGGCTGACTCGGATGTGAGAGCCGCGGTTGAGCGCGTAGGCGAGGGCGAAAAAGCTTGCCGCCGCCATGCAATAACCCGCGTAGGATGTTGCGCCAGGGAAAGTTTGCGAACTCCATCGCGCGACCATTTGCGCGCATATAATTCCCAGCATCAACAGCATCGCAACGGCTGCAATTAGTCCACAAGCAAAATAGATCCCGTCCAACAGTTTGCGTGGCCAGCGCTTTCGCGTTCCGAGCCAGCTAAGATAAAGTGTCAGCAGCACGGTTGGCACAATGATGACAAAGGCGCGAGTCGCCTTCCATCCGCTCCTGAATTTATCATCGTAGATGGCTCTGCCAGTATCTTCGATTGTGTCGGACAACCACTTCGAGAACGTGTCCAAATTATCTCCGAATACCTGCATGAAATCCGAGAAGCCGGTGATTAGGCCGTCCATATAGGTCTCCGAGAAGCGGCAAATACATTGCGATTTTAATTAGAGTAACGTGGTTAATGCTTGGGTAACAGGGGCATTTCAGATCATCTTTTCGTTGTGCCGAATTAGACATTAAAAAAAACCCCGCTCCGATCTCTCGGGCGGGGTCATTCTTTGGTTCTTCAATCTCCGAACTAAGTCGGAATGAAGGGAGATCAGTCTTTCAGGAACTCGTCGACGATGGCTTTGCCTTCGTCACCAGCAGCATCGAGCCACTCTTCCGTCATTTTCGCACCGATTTCTTTCAGCTCACCGACCATCGTGTCGCTTGCTGCGCCAACGCTCATCCCGCCATCAGCGAGACCTTTCAGCGTGAAGTCGGTGTATTGGATCGAACGCCAGTAGCCAGAATAAGCCGCGAGTTCCGCACAGCCGGTGACAGCTTTCTGCGTGCTCTCGTCAAGCTCTTCCCAAGCCTCAAGATTGACCATAACGGTGTTGCGAGGCAGCCAGCCATCAACTGCATAAAAGTGTGAAGTATGCTCCCAGAGCTTTCGGTCGTAGCCCGTCGCGCCCGATGAGATCATCGACTCAACAACACCAGTCGAAAAGGCTTGTGAGATTTCAGCAGCTTCGACTTGTGTTGGAACCATTCCGGTTAGCTCCGCGAGGCGCGCCGTTGCGGAGTTGTATGAACGGAACTTAATGCCATCCATATCATCAACCGATTTGACTTCTTTTTTGAAGTAAAAGCCCTGCGGAGGCCAAGGCACGGAGTAGAGATAATGCAAGCCTTCTTCTTCAAGCGTTTTCTTGAGGGTTGGGCGAACAATCTCAGACAGTTTTTCAGACGCTTCGAACGAAGAAGCGAGGAACGGGATACTGTCGATGCCGTAAATTGGCTTTTCGTTCTGATGCGCGGAGAGCAGGCGCTCGCCGATCTGTACCTGTCCGGTTTGAATGGCACGTTTGATTTCGCCACCTTTGAACAGGGAGCCACCTCCGTGAACGGTGATTTCGATCTCGCCGCCGGTCGCTGTGCCAACGCATTTAGCAAAAGCTTTACCGTTCTGCGTGTGGAAGTTGCCGTCGGAGTAGGCCATTGGCATATCCCACGTTTCGCTGGCAAATGCTGCAGAGGCAGTTACCGACGCCGCAACGATTGCCGCCAAACTAATATGTGATTTCATATGTAAGTCTCCCTGTAGCGCAATTTTCGCCATGGTTAATGCTTAGATGACCATCGCCTTGGAATGTTTGCTGTAACATTAATGGATTGGATTAAGTCGGGATGTCCAACGTAAAAACATCGAATTCGGGGCAAATTGTTCATTTTTGTCATAAAGGTACTCATTCTTCATCGCGCCGACCCGGTCACTGACCGTTTCGTCAAGAATCAAAGCGATTGGTCGCAAAGGGTGAAAGGTCGATGTTTGGGTGACGGTCACCGATCATATCCGCAATCAAACGCCCTGTTTTTGGACCCGAAGTAAGGCCGATGTGCTGAGCTCCAAATGCGAAGTAAATTCCCTTGGCGCGTGTACTTTCACCAATAAGCGGCAGCGAGTCGGTCGTTGAAGGGCGGTGGCCCATCCATGTTTCCTCTTCGTGCCACTCGATTTTCGGATAAACCCGGCGCAACGAGCGGCGGAAGAGGTCAAGTGGTGCAGTTGATGGCGCGGCCTTCAGCCCTCCAAATTCTACCAGCCCAGCGGCCCGAACGCCCTGTTGCATCGGAGTCAGGCCAAACTTCGCATCGCCGATCATATAAGGATTTGGAGGACGAATAGAGGAGTCTTTGAGCATCACATGATAACCCCGCTCCGTTTCCAGCGCGACGGAATGGCCCAGTTTGTCAGCTAATTTCTTAGACCAAGCGCCGGATGCGAGGGTGACGCGGTCAAATTGGTGGGTTTCGCCAGAGGCTGTTACCTGCGTTGATCCATTCTCGAGGGGCGTGAGGTCTTGAACTTCTGCTTTTACGAAAGTCCCGCCCAACGCTCGAAACGCATCGAAGAGGGCGGCAGTATATGCACCTGGGTTCGTGATCCAACCATGATCATGGACCGAGGCACCAAAACCGTAATCTGGGCCGAGATTGGGGTCTATCTCCAACAAAGCGTTGCGATCCAACTCGTCCCAAGTAAAGCCATTCTCAGCACGTATTGAGAAGGAAAGCGCTTCTTTTTCGTAATACGCGCGGTCCTTGTACAAGAAAGTATAACTGCCCTTCGTGATGTATTGTGCAGCGTCGGTCCCCTCGGCGAGCGTCGTATGTTGTTCGACCGCATCGCCGAGAATGTCCGTGAGGGCCGTCGCAACGCGGCGGACAGTGCTCTCGTTGGCGCCTTTCAGAAACGGGATCAGCCACGGCAACAGCTTGGGCAAGTAACGCCACTTCAGAAAAAGTGGTCCGTCTTTCGTCAGCAACATTTTGGGCACGGCCTTGATTAATCCGGGCGTCGGAACCGGGATTACCGAAGATCGTGCGAGCAAGCCCGCATTGCCGTAGCTAGTTTGCTTGGAGTCTCCCGGCTCGATACGGTCAAAAACAGTGACGTTATGTCCGTCTCGCCGCAGCCAAAGTGCAGTTGAGACGCCAACAATACCTGCGCCAATCACGGCGATCTTGAGAGGGGAGGCCATAATTAATCGCTTGTGTTCCAAATTCCCGATACGAATGATTGACGTCAAATTTTGATGGGAAGCAAGCGAATGACGAGCGGGAAGGCCGGTATAATTATGCTGGATACCGCGTTCCCACGTCCACTGGGGGATATTGGGCATCCCGACAGTTTCTCGGTTTCAGTTGGTTATCGTAAAGTCAGGCAAGCCTCGGCACAGCAGGCGGTAAGGGGAGACGCGGACGCGCTTCTTCAGCCCTTTATCGCGGCCGGGCGTTCCCTCGTTGAAGAGGGAGCCAGTGTTATCGGAACCAGTTGCGGCTTTCTGTCTCTTTTTCAGGATCAAATGCAGGCGGCGCTTCCAGTGCCCGTGGTGACATCGGCACTAACGCTTGTGCCAATGCTGAATCGCAAGACAGGGATTCTAACGATTGATTCGAATGCTTTATCGCCTCGCCATCTCCTCGCTGTGGGGATCACTGAACCTGTGCCGATTGTCGGCTTGTCCAAAGCAGGAGAACTTGCAAGCGTGGTCTTTGAAGACAAGCGGGAACTCGATGGCGCTAAGGTCGGAGCGGAAATGATTGACGCGGCGCGGGCGCTGATGACGCAGAGCCCCGACCTTGAGGCAATCGTGTTCGAATGTACAAATATGGGGCCTTATCGGACGGCGGTGTCTCAGGCGGTTGGGGTGCCTGTTTTTACCGTGATTGATGCGATCGAGGGAGCATTGTCATGAGCGATGAAACGCCAAGGCTTGGCTCCGCTTACGCGCTCGACGGCGTCGAGCAGGTCAAGCAACTCTATAAAGACTGGGCGACGACCTACGATGCGGATTTCATTGAGCGGATGGGCTATGCCATGCCTCGGATCGTTGCCGAAACCTTTTTGCGGACAAGCGGTACTGGTCCAATCCTCGATGTTGGGTGTGGCTCTGGTGCCGTGGGCGTCGAGCTGTCGGGGCAACGGGTCGATGGGCTGGACGTATCGCCGGAGATGCTGGCGGTTGCCGTCGAGAAAGGTGTCTACACCCGTCTGATCGAAGGCAATTTGCTGACGACTCTTCCACTGGATATGGGCGGTTATCGCGGGGTGGTCAGCGCGGGGACTTTTACCCACGGTCACGTTGGGCCGGAAGCTCTCGATGAGCTTATTCGTATCAGCGCATCAGGAGCGATGTTCTGCTTGGGTATCAATACCGAACATTTCGAAACTCACGGCTTCGCGGATAAATTTGCGGCTTTGCGCGACGCGAATACAATCGGCGAGATAACGCTTGAGGACCACGCGATTTATGATGCGGACCATGATCGTTCCAAAGACCGCGCGACGGTCGCGATCTTTCGGCGATCATAGGGAGCAACGACCGGCGTCATCGCTCCTTGGGAATGGTTAGAGCGCTTCGTAAGCTTGATTGAAGGTATTGCACACGCCGATATCGCCTGCCTTCAAGCCTTTAAAGAACCAGTTTACCCGCTGCTCGGACGTGCCATGTGTAAAGCTCGCGGGGTTGATGTGGCCACCGTTGCGGCCTTGAAGCGTATCATCACCAATCTGGAAGGCAGCATTGAGCGCTTCTTTAATATCACCTTCTTCAAGAACGCTGCGGACTTTATTTGTCCAAACGCCAGAGTAACAGTCTGCTTGCAGTTCAAGGCGCACCGTGAGGCGATTGGCCTCGACTTTTGACGAGCGCCGACGTTGCGCGTCGACTTCTGGGATCACGCCGACTACGTTTTGGACGTGGTGAGCAACCTCGTGGGCAACGACATACGCTTGGGCAAAATCGCCGGAAGCGCCGAGTTTACGGTCCATGATCTCGTAAAAGCCGGGATCGAGATAGATTTTTTTGTCGGCGGGGCAATAAAACGGCCCAGAGCCAGTGCTTGCGGGACCGCAAGGTGACGACGTGCGGCCGTCAAAGATTACAACAACCGGCTCGGGGTAGTCGTCAGAGCGTTCTTTATAAATTTTTCCCGGCTGGGCAAAAATTTGTCCCCAGATTTCTTCGGTATCTCCGAGTACAACGGCAGCGAACTGACGTTGATCGTCGTTGACCCCCGAGCGCACGACGGGGCCGTTTTGGCGATAGCTGCTCGCACTGCTGCCTTGCCCGCCAATACCAAACATCTGCAAAAGAGGAACGGCATCAGGGAAGAAGATGCTGGCACCCATAAGGATAATGGCACCCATTCCGAGTCCGCCACCTGCGCGTTTGACCCCGCGCCTGCGGCCCCCCCGTCGATCTTCAATATTGGAGCTCGCTCTACGTCCGCGCCATTTCATGGTACTGCCTCCCCGAAACTAAATCAGCGCCGTATTTACGCGATTTCAATGCGAAGGGAAACGGAAAGAGGTTTGGACTGATGCCCTACGTAATGTAATAGACTCGGCAGATGGGGCTGTATATTGGGAGCTTCACGCTATCGCCGACCTCATGCTCTCTATCTATGGGTGTATTGAACGTTAATTTCTCTTTTAGCTGAGGCATGCCGCATGCACGAATTTTCGAAGGAGGCAAAAAAGCTGTCTCGGTGCGAAAACTCTGGTGTTCTGGCCTTGACGCCATCTGGCCATCTCGGTACACACCAGCCCTCAGCGGCGCACCACAGGGTGCGGCGATTCATCTGTTTTGAGGACTAGAGATATGGCCCGTCGTTGTGAGCTTTCCGGAAAAGGCGTTCTTACCGGCAACAATGTAAGCCACGCGAAGAACCGCACGCGCCGTCGCTTTCTGCCAAATCTGAATAATGTGACGCTCGCGAGTGAGAGCCTCGGTCGCAGCTTTAGCTTCAAGATCGCGGCGAGCACTCTTCGCACGGTCGATCATCGCGGCGGCTTGGATGCGTACTTGCTGAAAGCGCGCGATAGCGAGTTGTCGCCATCAGCGCTGAAAGTAAAAAAAGAAGTTATGAAGGCTGCGGAAACCGTAACCGCTTAAAGCTCTTTTCGATCTAGAATAATTTGAGGCTCCGTTCAGTTTTCTGGCGGAGCCTTATTTCCATTGCTGAGGCGGTTTCCGCCATGGGAATGGATAGCCGAGGACACTTTCGTAGACATCAAGGGTGCTTTCCTGCATCCGTTCGATTGAGAAGTGTTTCGCGACACGCGCAGTTGCAGCGTCGAAAACCCAGCCGCGTTCTTCTTCTGTCAGATCAAGAATTTCTTCCATTGCCGCGGCCATCGAAACGGGATCACCCGGTTTAACCAAGATACCTGTGATGTCATCTTCGACCGTTTCGCATCCGCCGCCGTGGTTGGTGGCGATGACCGGGCAACCCATCGCTTGCGCCTCAACAGCGACCCGTCCAAAGGCTTCGGGGTCTGTCGACGCCGAGAGAACACAACTCGAAAGCATATAGGCTGCCGGCATATCGGTGCAGGCACCAACAATCCTAACGCACTCACTGGTCTGCGTTTTGCTGATACGTTTATCGAGGGCCATGAGATAGTCTGAGCCTTCTTTGGCGGTACCAACAATAAGGCCAATAAAAGCGCCCGGTCCGCGCCGCTTTTTCAGGATTTCGCAAGCATCGATGAAAATTTCTTGGCCCTTCCAGCGCGTAAGCCTTCCAGGCAGCATGAAGACGGGTCGTTTTTCTTGATCTAGGTGCCAGTTTCTAACCAACGCCGCGATCCGCTCGGATGTCACTAGATTCCGGCTAAATATCGTCAAATCCGCTCCTCGCGGGATCGTCACGATGTTTTGTGTCGGCGTTCCATGTCGTTCTTGGATCATCTCGGCGACAAAGTCCGAGACCGCGATTACCGGCTTTCCGCGCGCCATCACGCTATTATAGCGTCGTTTTCCCATCGCTCCTTCATTGTAAGCGCCGTGGTAGGTGGTGACGAATGGCGTGCCGGTCTTGCGCGTCGCCTGCCAGCCGCTCCAGGCCGGAGCACGGCTACGGGCATGAACGATCTCGACCTTTTCGTTACGGATCAGTCGTTTGAGGCTTTGAGTGTTTGCCCACATCCGAAGCGGCCCCTTACGGTGCAGCGGTAGGCGGAAGATTTCCGCACCCATCTGTCGTAAACGCGGCTCCATCTTCCCGCCTGCGGTTGCGACCAGTGCGCGTCCCCCAGCTTCAATGATGGCCTCAGCAATTTCGAGCGCACCCCGTTCGACGCCCCCTTCGTTCAATTCAGGGACCAACTGCAATATCACAGGGCCTTGCTTGTCGGCAGATCGAGAAAGCGATAGCTCGACGGGATCAGAATGGATGGAGGAGCGCGCCATGGGCGACCCTGACATATTAATAACAACCGATGGTCGCTCTATTGCCTATTACAAGGCAAATGTGCAAGAGGCCGATGAAAAACCGGGCGTTGTCTTCTTCGGTGGGTTTAAATCAGACATGACCGGCAGCAAAGCGGTTTTCCTCCAAGAAACCAGCGCTGAACTGGGCGTCAATTTTCTTCGCTTCGATTACACGGGTCATGGTCAGTCTTCAGGAAAGTTCGTAGATGGTTGTATTTCCGACTGGTTGAGAGATGCGCGTGATGTTGTTTCAAAGCTTACTAAGGGGCCTCAGATCTATGTCGGATCGTCGATGGGGGGATGGATCGCTCTGCTTTTGGCGCAAGAAGCACCTAAAAAGGTCGCTGGATTGATTGGAATCGCCGCAGCGCCGGACTTTACAGAAGACTCTATGTGGGCCGCAGCCTCGCAAGCGCAGCGTCAAAAAATCTACGAACATGGATATGTTTTGATCCCCAGCGAATATGACGATCCCTATCCGATTGCCCGGCGGTTGATCGAGGACGGGCGCCAAAACCTTATTCTTCGAGAGCCGTATTATGCGCCATTTCCCGTGCGGTTGCTGCATGGGACGAATGACCGCGATGTCCCGCAAGAACGAGCTTTGCGGCTGTTAGCACATATTGAATGTTCCGATATTCGCTTGCAGCTCGTTAAGGGGAGCGACCATCGGATGAGCGAAGAACGGGAACTTCAGTTGTTGAAAGAGGCACTTACTGCGCTCATTTACGAATGAGGCGTCTAAGAGTGTCCTAAAAAGGGACGAGTACTATTTTAATTCAGAGTCAGTAACTTAAACTCTTTTCTTCAAGTATGATTTTAGGTTATGCTCTGTTAACGAACGGATTCAGGGCTATGTTGCAATATCTTGATTTTGAAAAAAGCGTTGCTGAGTTGGAAGGTAAGGCAGAAGAACTGCGAGTTCTCGCCAAGGACGATCCTGATATGGATATCGGGCGCGAGGTTTCGCAGCTTGAGGAAAAAGCACAAAAGCAGCTTATCGATCTTTACAGTAAGCTGACACCGTGGCGACGTTGTCAGGTCGCGCGCCATCCCGACCGTCCTCATGCACTTGAGATGATCGAGGCATTGATCGAAGATTTTACGCCTCTTGCGGGAGATCGTGGTTTTGCGGAAGACGAAGCCGTCATCGGTGGTTTAGGCCGTTTTCGCGGACGCCCAGTCGTTGTATTGGGTCAAGAAAAAGGTGCCGATACCCATGAGCGTTTACGTCGAAACTTCGGTATGGCGCGACCAGAAGGGTATCGAAAAGCGATCCGGTTGATGGATCTGGCGGACCGTTTTTCGCTTCCTGTTCTTAGCTTTGTGGACACGCCGGGAGCCTACCCCGGCAAAGGTGCTGAGGAGCGTGGTCAAGCGGAAGCCATCGCGCGTTCGACGGAGAAGTGTCTGGAACTAAAGGTTCCTGTGATCGCAACAGTGATTGGTGAGGGTGGCTCTGGTGGCGCGATTGCCTTGGCAACCGCTAACCGCGTCTTGATGCTGGAAAACTCCATATATTCAGTCATTTCCCCCGAAGGCTGTGCATCAATTCTGTGGAAGAACGCAGATAAAGCTCAAGACGCCGCAGCGGCACTTCGGTTAACGGCGCAAGATTTGCTCTCTCTTAAGATTGTAGATGCTGTGGTTGAAGAACCAGTTGGCGGAGCACACAGAGATAAAGAGATGACCGTTCAAACGCTTGGGAATGCGATTGAAGAAGCACTCCTAAGTTACGATGGAATGGGCGCAGACCAAATTCGTCTCGAAAGACGGGATAAATTTCTCGCAATGGGACGACATAAACTCGACTAGCCGACCCGGAGAAAAAGCTGGGCGGTCAAACCAAGGAGACTGGTGATGGGTAAGAGCATAAGTGTAACCTCGCGGCTGGCAGCAGCAACGGCACTCACAGGAACATTGGCCGCTTGCGATGGCAGAATGGTAAGCGCGACAGACGCGCTCTTTGGCCCTTCGGCGGTAAGTGCGCCAGCAAAGGTTGCTGAAAAAGCACCTGCTGATCCTGGGAACCCAGTTTATATTGGTGGATCGAAAGCGGCCAATAACGCGCTTTATCAGCAAACTTATGGCGCACCGATTCAGGGAAGTGGGCAATCTCTGCCGCTTCCTCAGACTTATGCGAGTTCTGTCTATCAGGACACAACAATCCAAGCCGCACCGATTCTGAATATCCCCGGTGGTCCTGTTATTGACGCGGGAATTTCAACGCCGGTAACTGCCCTCGCATCTGAGCCGATTTCTTACAGCGCCCCAATCTTGAACGAACAGGCGTCGTTTGGTGTTCCAATTGGTTTTGAAGCACCGCAACCGGAGTTCGTTGCGCCAATCGCTGCTTCGGAAGGAACTTTCACGACAGAGTCCGCATATCTGCCGCAGAGCTCACTCCTGCCGACGCAAATCTTCAGTGACGCTTCGTCGAGCTCGGTTGTCCGCGACATTGAGTCGCTACTTGCGCCCGCGCCGATCCATAGTGCGCCTTATGGTTCCAGTGCGAGCCATCGGTATTCTGCCCCAGATCAAACATTAACTGTTGTCGCGGTTGAATCCGATTTACCGCAATACGCGGCTATTCAAGAAACAACTGTGCCAACGCTTATTGAAGCGGAACCGCTACGTGCAGACTTCGCGACCAATCCGATTGTCGAAACGGTTGAGGCTGGCGTCGAAGTCGCATCGCTGGGTGTTACGAACTTTATGCCGTTCCCGCGTGCGCGCCCAGAGCGGATTGGCCCTGTATTCGAGGCAAAGGTCGTCGCACAAAGTGCGCCGCCGAAGATTGCGAAACCGGCGGCTATTCGAACGTCACCTCTGCCATTGCGGCGTCCGTTAGAACTGATCACATCTACCGGTCGTGCGATCACTGACGCCCCGGCATTAACCGAGCCGCCGAAAATGATCGAGGTAGAGGCGGTTTTTGTTGACGAGTTGCCGAATAAAACCCCATCGGCGCCATCGATCGAAACTGCGGCCTTGAAACCACTTGCTGCCGAAAAAACATTGACGGATGTGAGCGAGGTTTCAAAGACGGAGGTGAAGGACGTCAAGAAAGAGATTGCGGCACTTGAACAGCCAAAAATCGATCCGAATACTTACGACGAAGTTGACGAAACCGTTGTCGCATCCGTGGAAACGCCGCGTCTCGAAATTGCCGAGGACGTTGGAGACTTGAAAGAGTTGTCCGGCACGTCATGGCGTCTTTCCAGTCTGCGTGGGGAAGCTGTTCCCGCATCTGCCGAGCTGCACTTTGACGGGAACAGTGGTTTTGCGGGTGGGCAGGGCATCTGTAACAACTACGGCGGTGAGTTCAGCGAAACGCTCAAGGGCGAATTCGATATGGGCAACATTTTTAGCACTGAAACGAAATGCGAAAACCTTGGTCTCGAAAAGGACTACATCGTCGCTCTGGAGAGTGCGTCCAAGTACCGGATGGCACCCGGCCTGAAAGAACTGATGTTGATCGGCCCGGATGGGAAAACTTTGGCAACGTTTGCTGCGTTCTGATCGCGATATAATAGTGCTTTCGGAATTGTTTGAATTTCTTGAAGTATTAATAAATTATTGCTCGATTTTTGAGCACCGCGCCAATTACGGGGCGCGGTGTTCATGATTATAGTACGGACTTTTAGCTAAAATATTCGTCGTTCACTGTATATTATCGTAGACGTCGTAAATTCTCCTGACTTGTAATTCGGTCAGGTGACGAGATGGACGCTTTTGGTGATCGCAGAATGCTTTCCTCGGAACAGAGCACTGTTTCGGAGGCGGAAACGCAATACTCGATAAGGCAACTTGAAGATCTCTTGTCAGGTGCTGAAGCCGGCCTCGCGTTGTTCGATCGCGAGCGGTTGCTCGTTTACGCAAACCAAAATTATCTAAAACTATGCGGATATCGGATCGAGGATACGCGACCCGGCACGCGGTTGGAAGATTTAGTTCGTTCGACGCTAGAGCGCAGCGGTGAATCGGCAGATATCGAAGAGACAATTCGCCGAGGCATCGAACGTTTGAATACGGCAGGAGGTTACTCTTTCCGCTACACCTCGCCGACCGGTACGCCGGTTTATGTTCATCGCCGCATGATGGATGACGGTCAGATTGTCGAAACGGTACGCCGGGCCGCCTCCGACGACGCGTCAGGCGGTATCGGCAATCGGTTGGAAATGATGGCTGAGACCGCACGAATGCGGATGAGCCATGCGTTAGAAGCGATGGCCGATGGCTTTGCATTGTTCGACTCGGAAGACAGGCTTCAGATCTATAACCGTCAATATATTGATCTAAATCCTCACATCGCCGATGTTATCGCACCGGGAAAGAAGTTCGAGGATATGCTGCGCGTTGGCATGGAGCGCGCTGGCTATCAAGTCGGCGGCGTCGATGTCGAGCAGTACATCCAATGGCGCGTCGAACAACACCGCAATCCGGGCGAACCGCATGATCTGTTGATGAGTGACGGACGCTGGGTCCGCGTGCACGAGAAGCGTACCGCCGACGGGTCGGTTGTAGGAATTCGCTCCGACATTACAGAGCTGAAAAAACGCGAAGGCGAGCTTCTAACGATCTCGAATGAGCTTCGCCGCTCTAACATGCACTTCAACACAGCGCTGAACAACATGGTGCAAGGCTTGTGCATGTTTGATGCGAGTCAGACGTTGATTGTCGCGAATGATCGTTATCTTCAGCTATACGGATTTTCGCCCGATGTTGTGAAGCCAGGGATCAAGTTGCCGGAGATCATGGAGTATTCCGTCAGCATTGGCAATTATACGCGCGAAGATGCTGAACGCGCAAAGGCTGAGCGTCCGGAGACAGCAAAGAACCGTTCGCAAGCAGTGCTGAAGCAATACCTGCGCGATGGTCGTATCATCGCGGTTAAACACCAACCGATGCCAGATGGTGGTTCGATCGCAACTTATGAAGACGTGACCGAATTGGAACGCAACGCCGAGCACGTCAAGCAATATACCCGAAAGCTTGAAGCAAGTAATCGAGAGCTTCAAGACTTCGCCTATGTCGCTTCGCATGACTTGCAAGAACCCTTGCGCAAAATTGAAACCTTCGGCGACCGCCTGAAGAAAAAGTACGGCGATGACCTGCCGGAAAATGCGATAACGTACATTGAGCGGATGCAAAACGCGACAGGGCGGATGCGCTTGTTGATCAACGATTTGCTGGACTATTCGCGCGTCACGACGAAAGCGAAACCATTTACTCAAGTCGACCTGAACGAGATTGTCGAAGGGGTATTGTCGGACCTGCAAATCCGTATCGAAGAGGTCGATGCGAAGGTTGAGTTTGAAGGCTTGCCAAGCATCGACGCGGACGCAACGCAAATCCGCCAACTCGTTCAAAATCTTATTGGCAACGCGTTGAAGTTCCAACGCTCCGGCGTTTCGCCCGTGGTGAAAGTCTCTGCGCGGGTGATCGAAGGCGATTTCATATCTGGGGTTCCAGACATGTGCGAGCTGTCAATCTCGGACAACGGAATTGGTTTCGATAATAAGTACAAAGAGCAAATCTTCACAATTTTTCAGCGTCTCCACGGTAGAAACGACTACGAGGGAACGGGGATTGGTTTGGCGACTTGCCGGAAAATCGTCGAGCGCCACGGTGGATCGATCGATGCGGTTGGGGTCGAAGGCGAGGGGGCAACGTTCATTGCAACGGTGCTCATGAAACACAACGAAAAAACCCAAAACAATCAGGGGGGCAACTAAAATGTCACGTGAAGGTAAGCCGATTACGATCCTCGTTGCGGATGATGATGCCGATGATCGCATGCTGATTGAAGATGCATTTGATGAAAGCTGTCTTCAAAATCCACTGCATTTCGTTGAAGACGGTGAACAGCTTCTTCGATATCTGCGGCGTGAGGGCGATTTTGCTAAGTTGGAGGGCGAACCGTTTCCTGGCGTCATTTTGCTCGATCTGAACATGCCGAAGATGGATGGACGAACGGCCCTTGGCAAGATCAAGGAAGACCCGGAACTATGCAGGATTCCGGTTATCATTCTTACAACATCGAAAGCGGAAGAAGATATTCTTCGGACCTACGGCTTGGGAGTCAGTTCGTTCATTACAAAACCTGTGACGTTTGATCGCCTGGTTGAGGTGGTAAAAACGATCGGAGCGTATTGGATCGAGATTGTTGCGCTTCCACCTGAGTGCACCACGCAGGCTGCTTGAGGACGGTTTTGATGTCTGACGCACTATCAATCCTCCTCGTAGAAGATGATGAAGATGACTATCTCATCACAAGCGAGTTTTTGGAAGAAATTCCGGGCCGCCGCGTCGATCTCGAATGGGTCGATTGCTATGACGAAGGAATGAAGCTCGTGGAGGCGGGCGGTATTGACATTTGTTTGGTTGATTATCGCATCGGCGGTCATACCGGGTTGGAATTTCTTGAAAGTGCGAAGGCAAAAGGGCTGCAAGTTCCGATGGTGCTGTTAACGGGTGTAGGTCAACGCGACATTGACGTTGCGGCAACCGAAGCTGGTGCAGCGGATTATCTGGATAAATCCGAACTCAGCACGACAATCCTCGACCGCACAATTCGCTATGCCATTGCCAATGCTGCTTCGATGAAGGCGTTGGCGGAAAAGACAGGATTTCTGGAAGCGACGCTTGAAAACACGGGCGCAGGCATCGCCGCGTTTGATGTGAATGGGTCGCTGATTATGTCGAACCATTTGTTTAGTAAGTTTTTGAGCCACTTCGATGAAGACATATCAGATCGTGGAGCGAGCGTAACTCTCGATCATATTCAAGAGTCTCTATCTATCGATTTGGCGGATAGCGTTGCGCTTGTTTCGCCTGATGATCATGCGTTCGAACTGCGCCGCAACGTCGTCCCTGCAGGGGGAGATGTTGTTTTTATCCTCGACATTACCGAACAGAAAAATCTCGAGCGGACGATCATTCGCGCCCGTAATGATGCGGAAGCAGCCAGCCGCGCTAAGTCGGCATTCTTATCGAACATAAGCCATGAGCTGCGGACGCCGTTGCACAGTATCATCGGATACTCTGAATTGATCCTGTCGGACACTCGGGCGCTCGATCCAAAAGATTGTGCTGGTCAAATTCATGAAAGCGGCAATCATTTGTTGAATTTGATTGAGTCGGTTTTGGCTTTCTCTAAACTCGAATCTGGCGAATATTCCAGCAAGACAGATCGCATCTTCGAACTTGATGGCTTGATGACATCGTCCATCGCTCAGGTCACTGAAATTGCGGCGCGACGCTCGGTTGTCGTTGATTATATGATTGAGCCTAGCGTCGAGAGCGTTTTTGGGGATCAGATGGCCCTGCGGCAGATCCTCGTAAATCTGCTGAACAATGCGATCGAATTTTCGGAAGAGGGTGGCAAGGTCGATGTGACTCTGGTCGCGACACCCGAAGGATCTGCTGTTCTTTCGGTAATTGATGAAGGCGCGGGTATGGACCCGGCAAAAGTCGAACGTGCCTTTGTTCCGTTCGTGCAACTTGATGACTCCCTGGATCGTAGCCACGAGGGAACCGGCCTTGGACTACCAATTGTCCAATCCCTCGCCAAACACCATGAAGCGCAGCTGAATGTTGAAACCGAACCCGGAAATGGGACCAAGGTTTCTCTGACGTTGCCGCCTAATCGGGTGACCCTCCGAACATCGGCTGTTGGTGAGGTCGCATCATGATGTGTTCTCATTTCTTCCAAATCGTTCAACATTTCTCTGTCAAGTGGAGTAGTGTTCAAATTCAACAGAAATACAAATGCAAATATATTGGTTATTCTAGTAATAAAATGACCTCAATTGTGTTCGTTTTACAGTATTTCAATCGAGTGCTGATACAAGTAAAGAAACGCAGCATTTCGACCTACCTTGGACAAGTTCAATGGACGTGACCGCCGCTAGTACAGACAATCGGACCGGGGGAGATCGGCGTCTCCTACCTCGTGCGGAAAATGGCAAGCGGGCGTCCGACTTCGCCGAACGCGAGTTGATGTCCGATCAGGTTGTTCAGACCGAAGCGCGAAGCGACTCTGGGATGAAATACGTTCTTCTCGTCGCGATGCTGTTTATGATCGGCCTTTTTGGCGTATTCAGTGCGAACAAATATCTCGCCCCGGTTCTGAATGACGATGAAAAAGTGTCGAAGGTTGGTAAGGTTTTGGCGGGCGGTCAAAATTACCTCACCTACGATCTGAACATTGAAACGCGTGGCCTTAAGCATTCATTGATCGAAGGTTTGCCGCGAACACCTGAGCTTGCGGTTCTTGGTGCGAGCCATTGGCAAGAGGCACCGGCAACGCTGGCCGGCGATGTGCAGATGTTTAATGCGCACGTTCACCGCGATTACTTTGAGGACATTCTTGGCGTGACGAACATGTTTGTTCGTGTGGGCAAGTTGCCGAAAAAGATGATCATTACGATCCGGGACAACCAGTTCAAACCGTTCCACAAACGCACGGACTGGCTGTGGGTTCCAATCATGAAGGATTATCAGGAGATGGCGGCACGCCTGAACCTGCCGATCATGGACTATTATCCAAACGGGTTGACGCCTCAACTGCGCCAGAAACTTTCGCTGCCATTGTTGAAGGCGAATATCGAGCGATATCTTGCTGCGCCTGTCGCGCCTAGCGCTTCAGATCTGAATGTTCATCCAACGCTAGATACGTTGCATTCCGATGGTTCTATCACTTGGTCGACGTTGCACCAGCAATCGTTCACGCCAGAACGAGCGCGCGCTGAAGCATTGGCACATGCGTATCAACAGCGCCCGAACGCGCCAGGTATTGATCCGGTCGGTCGTCAGTCAGTCGACGCAACGTTGGCGTTCCTCAAAGAACAGGGCGTGCAGGTGTACCTCGCGCATCCTCCGTTCAATCCGATCTATTGGGATGCGGTTCAGGGATCACCTTACATAGATGGGATCGAAGACATCCGCCAGATGACTCGCGAATGGAGTCAAAAATTCGGTATGCCGATTATCGGAGGGTTTGACCCTGCGAAGACGGGTTGCACAGCCGACATGTACATTGACGGTGAGCACTCTAACTCGGTGTGTCTCGGCAAAATCATCACACAGTTTCTTGAGCTCGATAAGACCGCTCAGATGACCGCAGGCAAAGGGTCGTAGGAAGATGGCGTTCAATACCTTCCAGTTTATTCTCGTCTTCTTGCCATTGGTGTATCTCGGCTTTCTTGCCGTGCACCGCTTCTTCGGATGGGCAGGTGTGTACCCGTACCTCGCGGCTGCTTCGCTGGTATTTTACGCTCAATTCAGCTTTCTGCTAGCAGCGGTGTTGGTTGGCTCCGTCGTTCTGAACTTCCTTGCGGCTAATTTGATTCGCCGCACCCGTGAGGCGGGGCAGTCAGCCGGTTGGATGACGGCGGCGGCGATTGCGGTGAATATCTTTGCGCTTGGGTATTTTAAGTATACGAACTTCTTTATCGACATTGTGAATTCGGTTGGTAGTGGAGGTTTCTCGCACCTCAACATCATCGTTCCGGTCGGTGTTTCGTTCTTTACATTCACGCAAATCGGCTTTTTGCTTGAGAGCCATTCGGGGCAAGCTGGTAAAGTAGGCTTCGCGAAATATTCGCTGTTTGCGACGTTCTTTCCTGTTGTTACGGCGGGTCCGCTGCTGCTGCAACGTGAAATCTTCCCGCAAATGGAAGATAAGCAAGGTTCCGCGTTTTCGACCGTCGCCCTTTCAGTGGGTTTGACGATGTTCGGTATCGGCCTTTTCAAAAAGGTCATCATTGCGGACTCGATTGCGCCTTACGCAAACGTCGCCTTCGATGGTGTCGCGTTGGGAGCGAGCATTGACATGCTCAACGCATGGATGGGATCGCTCATCTATACGTTCCAACTCTACTTTGATTTTTCCGGTTACTCGGACATGGCCGTTGGCCTTGGGTTCATGTTTGGCCTGAAATTGCCGCTGAACTTCAATTCGCCTTTCAAGGCAACGAGCATCTCGGATTTCTGGCGTCGTTGGCATATGACGATGACGCGGTTTTTTACCACGTATCTTTATACGCCAATGGCGATGACCAACACACGTAAAGCTGCAAAAGAAGGGTATGGCCCGCTCCGCCGCTGGCTCGCCGCTTCCGCCGTACCTGTCACATATACGTTTGTGCTTGCCGGTATTTGGCACGGCGCAGGTTGGACTTTCGTTGTCTATGGCCTCATTCACGGCCTTGCCTTGGCGGTGAACCACGGTTGGCGTCACTTTAGGTTGGTCAATCTTGGGCCGCAAATCGGTTGGCTGCTGACAATGCTTGTTGTTGTCGTTGGTTTGGTGATCTTCCGCGCTGCTGACCTGAATGTTGCGGTAACGATCTTGTCGAGCATGTTTGGCTTGAACCTGATCAACGGTGCCGCTCCCTCGGCAGATGTCGTGTCGCTCGATGCCTTCACGATGCTGTCTGTGATCGCCCTGCTGGGTGCGATCGTGATGGCGGCTCCGAATAGCCAGGAAATTCTGCGAAGTAACTGGATTAGCTGTGACGATGAAGCGGACAGCGCCGGCGCGACGCAAGGAGAGATCCGTTGGCAGCCGACGGCAATGTGGGCTGTGATCGCCGCGGTGATGCTTGTCGTCGCCTTCACGTCACTCGGGGAGAATGGCAACTTCCTTTACTACAGCTTCTAGAAATTGGCCCGCCGTCTGAAGTGCGGGCCAAACAACACGGTCGGAGTGAGGGGACAGAACTTCGATTAAAGAGGGGACAAAAATGAACCAGATGATGACTGGTACGGTCGACGTAACTGTCGATCTGCCAAAGCAAGTTGATCCAGAGGTAGCAGCCGACATCGTGAAAGAGTCGGTTTTCGTATCGCCTCATCTGGAACGGATTTCGGTTTCTAATTGTTGTACGCAGGCGACGCTGCATATTCGGGAAGCTGAATACACCGAAGAGATCGTGGACAAAGCGAACCGCTATCTGACCGTCATGGCAAAACAACGCACGGGTTTCGACATCAAGACCTATGCAGAAAATGTTCGCCAAGATGATGGTCCTTATCAGTCGGGCGTAAACGAAGAGTTCGTGAAACGCGGCTGGGTCTACGACTACGGCAAAGGCCAAATCGCATACAACGGCCCAGTTTTGAAGGTCGCGCGTTTGGTCAATGAAATCGCAGGCAAGCTCTATGAAGAGCATTTCGGCGCTGTGGATGGTCAGTTTCCCGGCTTTATCGACGCAGATGTTCTGCATAAATGTGGCTATTTCGACAGTCATCCGAACCAAGCCACGTTTGTTGGCAATGTGCTGGAAGACTTCGATGCGCTTGAAGATTTTCGCGTGGCGAACAGTTGTTCGGAAGGCGCAATCTTGCCTCCCTCGCAACATATCCACCACGACGGCATGTGCTTGAACCCTGCTGCGTGCTTCCCGGCATACCCAACGCTGGAAGGCAAGACCTTCGATGATGCGGGATTTGTCGTGTCGTGGTTGGGCCGTGTTTTCCGGTATGAAAGCCGGAATGCGTCGGGTCTCGATCGCCTGTATGAGTTTAACGTGCGCGAAATTGTCTTCGTCGGCACGGACGAGTTTGTCGCTCAGAAGCGGCGTCAGGCTATTCCACTCGTCACCGGGTTGGCCAAGACGTTTGACCTCGACATGAAGGTAGAAACGGCAACTGATCCATTTTTCGCAACAGTTTCGGCATCGAAGAAGTTCTTCCAAGCGGCGCAGGAAGTTAAGAATGAGATCCTCATTCCGGTGCTCGATAAGGACTGCAATAAGAAGTCGATGGCCTGCGGTTCGGTGAACATGCACGGGCGCTTCTTTGGCGAAAAGTTCAACATTACGGCATCTGATGGCGAACCGGCATCAACTGGTTGTATCGGCCTCGGGATCGAGCGCTGGGTTCTCGCAGCCTTTACCCAACACGGATTTGATCCGATGCGTTGGCCAGAGGCCGTGCGCGAACGGATCTTCGGATAATTTGAATTAATGGCGGAACGCCTTCACATCATTTTAATAGGGCTAGGACTATGAAACTAACTGAAATCGTCGCGAACGTACTCTCGATTGACCCCACCATTTTGTCGAACGAGTCGAATGCAAAGAACACCCCGAATTGGGACAGCGCGCGTCACATCGACCTGATGCTGGCCGTCGAGGTAGCCTTCGAAGTGCAGTTCACGATGCCTGAGATTACGTCGATGCAGAACTTGGGCGACATGCGCAAGCTGCTGATTGAGAAAGGCGCGTTGCAGTCCGCCGTTGCGGCCTAAAATAGCGTCAAACGAATGCGTCGCAGCTTTTTGCTAGGGCTGCTCGCACTTTGGGAACGAGCCGACAGATGAGGTGCGGTTCGTTCCCATAAATTACCTTACGTTCAGTCGTGTGAGCGCGTAGAATATTTCACTCCCAGATTTCCTCATAAAGCTTGATGATTTCTTCGGCGGTTGGAACGCGCGGATTGTTCTGCGGCGAGCCAGAGGCGAGAGCTTGTTCCGCCATCAACGACAATTTCTCGAAATAGGTATCCCGGTCATGGCCCTGCGTCTTGGGGGACGGAACTGCGAGGTCGGCGTTTAGTTGCCGTAAACCTGTGACCAGTTTTTCGCAGGCCAGTGTATCGTTATCGTTGTCGCTCGCCCAGCTCATTACGCGGGCACAGGTCGCGTACCGCGCGGGTGCGGCGTCAACTGAGAAGGCCGTGACAGCGGGCAACAACATCGCGTTCGATAGTCCGTGTGTGACGTGAAAATGTGCGCCGATGGGGCGACTCATGCCGTGGACCAGCGCGACCGAGGCATTTGAAAAGGCCATCCCGGCTTGTGATGCGGCTAGCATTAAGGCTTCGCGTGCTTCGGCGTTTTCTGGGTCCGAATATGCCGTGCGAACATGCTGTGCAATGGCTGGCATGGCCGCCAGTGCGAACGCATCTGTGTAAGGAAAAGCATTGCGGCTGACATAGGCTTCGATGGCGTGAGTGAGGCTGTCGACAGCCGTGTCGGCGGTGATCCGTCCGGGCTTGGTTTTCGTGAAGGTCCAGTCGATCAAGGCCGCCGTGGCGACGGAAGCGAGGCCGCTGAGATTGTACTTCTCGACCTTCGTCGTATCGGTGATCACGCACCAGCGCGTGAGTTCTGATCCGGTGCCACCTGTTGTTGGGATCAAAATGACTGGCGGACCGCAGCGGTCGATTTGTGTCGGGGCTTTGTAGTCCCGAACATGACCGGGATTAACGCTCATAAAGCTGATCGCTTTGGCGGTATCCATTGGCGAACCGCCGCCCAAGCCGATGATGCAGTCAAAGTCTCCGCCACGCAGCGCGGCCAATCCGGCATCAACGCATGTATCTGTAGGGTCTTCTACAACACCATCAAAGACAGCGCATTTAATCCCCACACTTTCAAGCGCGTCCGTTACCGTTGCAACATGGCCGAGGGCGACGAGGTTTGTATCTGTCACTACGAGCGGCTTGGACAGCCCAAGCTGCGTGAGCACTTCGGCGGTTTCGAGGGCGACGCCGCCACCGATGCGGACGATGCGAGGGGATTGAACACGGCCAATCATTGTCAGCGCCCCGCTTTTGCGCGCCATTCGGTAAAGGCGGTCTGGGTCTTTTCGTTCGTCGCGGGATAGAGGCCGATGATCGTCTCTCCCGCGCGAACCCGTTCTGTGACGAAGTCCTCGAAGACGGTCATTTCTGCTGCTTCGGCAGCGATGTCCCCTGCAATTTCAGCAGGGATGACGACAACACCCTCCACATCGCCGACAATCACGTCTCCCGGAAAAACGGGTGCATCACCGCAGCCGATGGGCTCGTTGATCCCAATTGCTTCATGAAACGTCAGGTTCGTGGGCGGGGAGGGGCGTGCGTGATAAGCAGGAAAGTCCATCTCCGCGATCTCTGGGCTGTCTCGAAAGCCACCATCGGTGACAATACCGGCGCAGCCGCGCACCATCATCCTAGTCACCAGAATGGACCCCGCCGAGGCCGCACGCGCGTCTTTGCGGCTGTCAATGACCATCACGGCATCGGCGGGACAGTCTTCGACGGCTTTACGTTGTGGGTGGTTCGGGTTTTGAAATACGCTCACGGGGTTACGATCCTCGCGCGCAGGCATGTAGCGCAGGGTAAAGGCTTCGCCGACCATCGGTTCGGATGACCCCAGCGGTAACACCCCTTGAATCATCTGATTACGGTAGCCACGCTTGAACAAGGCGGTGCAAATCGTCGCAGTGCCGACGGTCTTGAGCGTGTCGCGGGTGTTGGTATCGAGGGACATAGAACGGGCTTTCAGAACAGGGCTAATTTTTGACTCTATGGCGAAGACTGGCAGGTCAGCCGCAAACTTCAAGGGGAGATGGGCGAAGCGCGCTGCATATAAAGCCTAACGGATGAAGTTCACGCCAGAATTCTTGATTTAACAATGCGTATCAGGCTGTTATTTGTGGATGACCAAAGTCGCTTGATGCAGTTCTCGTGGCTCTGGCGGATAACGTGGCCACTTTGCACTCTATATAAGACGACAAGACGAGGACTCCATGACCAATATCTCACCCATTACGCCGCCGGACGGGGCACGCGAAGCGCGCCGGTACATGGATTATTTTTCGCGTATGGGCGTCACGAAGAAGAGTATTCTTGAGTCCGTCGATCTGACTTACAAACGGTCAAACGTCTATTTCAATGATCTCTACGGTTGGATGGCTGAGACGGGCAGCTTCAAAGTCGCTTGCGATAAGGGTTGCGCTTTTTGTTGTCACACAATGGTCAGCGTGCTGCCGCCTGAAGCGTTCTTTCTCGCCAACCATATTGAAACTGCGTTTGAGCCGGAGGCCTCAAAGGCCATGAAACAGCGTGTGATTGACCATGATGCGAAGCACCGTGGTCTCAGCGGTGCGGCGCGTCACGAGGGGCATATCGCATGTTCCTTGCTGGATCCCGAAACATGGTTGTGCAGCGTTCACGGCGCGCGACCTTTGACCTGTCGTTCCATGCACAGCAGCGATGTGGGTGCGTGCAAGAAAGCGTTTGATGAGCGCGACGCCTATATTCCCGCACCGTCGCATCAGTTGTTCTTTGACAATACCCAAGCCTATTACGACGCTTTCGGCACCGCGCTGTTGGAACATGAGCTAGAGATGGAACCGCTAGAGCTAAACGCGGCGCTCGCAACGATCTGGACTGAAAAGAATGTGATGAACCGCTGGATCGCGGGGGAACAGCCATTCGCCGAAGCGCATGCATCCCTGATGATGACCGACCGGCCCCCAACGGCGGATGAGTTGTCCTCTGGTGATGGCGCATGAACCGAAGAGGGTTTTGCGCGACAGCGGCAGCGCTGATCGTCGCGCCGCGCGTCAGCGTTGCTGCGACGGTAGCAGACGCGGTCAGGGCGGTTGATTTCGCGGATTACATTGCCATTGGCGAGCGCCACGATAACCCCGGACACCATCGGATACAGGCTGAACTGGTCGCCGCGCTTTCTCCAAAGGGGATGGCGTTCGAAATGATCCCGCAGAGCTTAGAAGCTACGGCCAATGAAGTCCGCGCAAGTGGTGGGTCGCGGGCCGAACTCGGTGAAGCGCTGAAATGGGCGGAGAGTAACTGGCCCGACTGGTCGCTGTATGCGCCGATCCTCGAAGCCGCGCCGGAGGCTTATGTCGCGGGGGGCGGTATCTCTAAATCTGCTCTCGGAGCTGTCTATTCGAAAGGCGCTGTGGGCGTTGGCGATGACTTGGCCGAACGATATGGGTTGACGGAGCAATTACCTGCAGACATGCGTGTGGAGATGATCGAGATTCAATATGCAGCACATTGCGAATTGGTAGGCCGCGAAAAACTTGGCGCGATGGTCGAAGTACAGCGGGCATGGGACGCCGCCTATGCTGAGGCTTGGTGGCGTGCCGGGCAAGAGGGCGGCGGCCGCAGTATCCTAATTTGTGGCAACGAACATGCGCGGTTTGACCGAGGCGCACCTGCTTACCTCGCGAGGGCTTTCCCAGACGCCAAAATTGCGAGCATAGGCTTGATGGAGGGTGATGAGCCGGACTCTGATACCGCCTTTACAATCACGCTTTCGGCCTCTGCACCTGAACGCGAAGATCCGTGCGAGCGAATGCGCGCTGCGCTCCAGAAAAGGGGCTAGCCGCCTTTTCGGATCACGAAGATCAGCGCGTCATTTTCCTGTGCCTGACTTTCGAGAGTATGTCCCTGTTCCGCGCAAAAATGTGGGACATCAATAACGGCGGCGGGGTCGTCAGCAAGCACTCGCAACTGCGCTCCATCGCTTAATCCCTTCAATCGCTTGCGCGCTTTTAGAACTGGCAATGGACAGCGCAAGCCACGGGCATCAAGTTCGTCCATCAGGCGTCTTCTCGTTTCTTAAATTGTACCCGGCCATGGACTTGTGCGCTCAACAGTAAGCCGAAGGCGAATAGGATCACGAGCATGGATGTCCCGCCATAACTGACGAGTGGTAGAGGGACACCAACCACCGGAGCCAGCCCCATCACCATCGCCATATTGATGGCAAAATAGCTGAAGAAGGTGAAGGAAACCCCAGTTGCCACCAGACGTCCAAATGTATGTTTGATCCGCAAAGCCGCCATCATCGCGACCAGCAAGATTATCATGTAGAGACCCAGTAAGGCCAATGCACCAATCAAACCGAATTCTTCGCCTAGCGTGGTGAAGATAAAGTCCGTGTGCTTTTCAGGCAGAAAATCGAGGCGGCTTTGTGGGCCTTGCGTAAAGCCCATCCCGTTAAAACCACCAGATCCAAAGGCGATCTTTGATTGCGTGATGTGGTACCCGGCTCCTTGAGGATCAAGCGTGGGGTCAAGGAACACCTCGATCCGTTTGTATTGATAATCCTTCAGGATTTGCCAGTCCTGTCCGCGTGAGGCCATGACGGCCCAAATCACACCGATAAAACTGCCCCCAAGCAGCGTAAAGAACCATAGGCTCGCGCCAGCCATAAACATGATGATTATGCCCCCAGCGCAAAGCAAAATTGCTGTGCCAAGGTCGGGTTGCTTGATGACCAGTGCAGCGGGCAGGGCGATGAGCAACAGTGGTGGAATGAGGAGCAAGACGTTCTTGACGCTGTCGGGCCTCAGATCGTGGTAATACCGTGCTAAGACAACGACGAGAGCGATTTTCATCAGTTCGGATGGTTGTAGGCGTATCACGCCAAGGTCGATCCAGCGCACCGCGCCCATCCCTCGTGTGCCAACAAACTCAACAGCGATTAACAAGGCAAAAGCGAACAGGTAGAACGGCCACGCGGCCTTGTACCAAAGGCGGATGTCGATCATCGCAATGATGAACATTGCCAAAAATCCAACAGTGAACCGGATAATTTGCGCGCGTGCCCAGGGATCAAAATCACCCCCTGCGACTGAATAAAGCATTCCAAAACCGATACAGGCAGCGACGGCGAGCAGGACCGGCAAGAACCAGTTAAGCCGTAGCAATTTGCCGCCGATGCCAAGCCGGGGCGCTCCTCCCGCAACCGTCATGCTCATAAGGAGGCTCCCTGCGAAAATCTGCAATCCAACTCAAGACCTATCATCACACTGGTCCCAATGGATCTTGGCCAAAGATTGGCTCGGCTTCATTCGGAATAGAATCCGGGGGCGGTTTTCCCCGAAATTGCGCGTGTAGTAAAACGTCCCGCGCGATAGGCGCGGCCACTTTCGAACCGCCGCCGCCATGCTCCACAACAACCGCAATTGCATATCGCGGCTTGTCGGTAGGCGCGAACGCGACAAAGAGGGCGTGATCGCGCATCTTCCAAGGCAGTTCTTCGTTCTTCAAAACGCCTGTGATGCGTTCTGACGTGCTGATCCGGCGGACCTGCGCTGTGCCGGTTTTGCCGCTCATTTCTTTGCCAACGGCTGAAATTCGAGAGCGATAAGCGGTGCCGCCCTGTTCATTCGTAACCGCAGACATGGCTTGTTGAACCAGCGCGACATTTTTTTCGCGCACACCAAGGGGCCGCAATGCCGGAGCCTCGATCTCTGTTCCATTGCGTCCACGGATCAATCGCGGCTCAACGTGATACCCGCCATTCGCGAGCCGTGCAGTCATCACCGCGAGCTGCAATGGCGTCGTCGAGATATACCCCTGTCCAATCCCGGCAATCAGCGTTTCGCCTGGATACCAAGACTCGCCCTTGAACGCCTCTTTCCAATTGCGATCCGGGATCAGGCCACTTTTGACGCGTGGCAATTCGATTTGAGGTTCTACACCCAACCCAAAACGGCGAGAAATATCGGCAATCTTGTCAATCCCGACCTGTCGTGCGATTTCATAGAAATACACATCGCAAGAGTTCTTGATGGCTGCGACACCGTCCATATAGCCGTGCCCACCGCGTCGCCAACAGTGAAATTCGCGATTGCCGAACCATATGGAACCGCCACAAAAATGTCCGTCGAGCGGATTCATGCCGTCTTCCAATGCGGCGAGCATTGTCATCATCTTGAAAGTGGAACCGGGCGGATATGTTCCGGCGACGGCCTTGTTATTGAGTGGTTTGCGCTCGTTATCGCGCAACTCGACCCATTGTTTTTGCGATAGGCCCAAGACAAAGTTATTTGGGTCGTAACCGGGGGTCGAAACTAACGCGAGAATATCGCCATCGATTACGTCCATGACGATGACAGCGCCGCTCTCGTCGCCTAGCCGGTCAATGGCATATTTTTGCAGTTCGAGGTCAATCGTCAGATCGAGCGTGTCACCGGGACGGCCTTCTTGACGGAACAGCTCTCGGATTGTGCGGCCATGAACATTGCGCTCTACACGGCTTAGACCCGCCGCGCCGCGCAACGTTTTTTCGGCCACGCTCTCAACACCGCTTTTCCCGATCCGCATACCGGGCAATTTCAGCAGCCCTTTTGCGGGGCCAGCTTGCTTGACGTCCTTTTCGTTCGGCGCACCGACATAGCCAACGATATGGGCGGCGAGTTCGGCCTCGGGATAATGACGGGTCAAGCCAATCTCGGAAGATACTCCCCGCAGCGCGGGTGCATTGGCGTTAATGTCGGCGAATTCGCCCCATGTCAGATTCTCAGCCACAAGAACTTGTGCAAACCGCGATGACCGGCGAATTTTCTCGTAAAGTTCCTCTTGGCGCTCAGCCGTCAGGTCGATGAGCGATGCCAGCTTTTGCAATGACAATTTGATATCGTCGGTTTGCTCGCGAACCATGAGCACGCGGTAATTCTGGCGGTTTTCTGCGAGAGGCTTGCCCTCACGAGAAAAAATTTCACCGCGAACCGGCGCGATAAGGCGCGGGCGGATCCGGCTTCGTTCGGCGCGTTCGGAATATTGACCGCTTTCAACGACTTGCAATTGATACATGCGCGAGCCTAGAACTCCGGCCAGCCCTAATTGACTGCCGAATAATAGCAAAGAGCGCCGCGTGAACCGCGAGTTCGTCGCCGCCTGTATCTTTCGCCGATCTATCATTGGGAGACGATCATGTGCGCCCGATCCTTAGGACTTTCCTAAACAGTATTGATACAGGGGCATACGCCAGAACTGTGACCAAAAACTGAGCAAATGCCGCTCCAACTGGAGGAATTGTCCACCGAGGTAGGCCAGTAAGCAAACCTTCAATTAAGTAAACGACTAAGGCAAAAACGACAAAAGAAAGCCAACGCAATCCAAAAGCTGATCTTTCCAGCGTGTCGGCGGCGGATCGTAAGAATGATGTCGTGATGAGTAGTGCCAGCATTCCCGCACCGATCACACCGCCGCCGATCAAATCAGAGATCAAGCCAGTGGCCAGCACGACCAGTGTCGGCAGGCCACTGGGCCGGTGAATCATCCAAAAGAAGATCACGCAAAGGGTTAGATTTGGCCAAGCGACGGCGGCAGGCCCAACTCCCAGAGGAACCGTCGAAATCGCCAGCGCGGCGATCAACGTTAAGACAATCGCGATGATAGCCCAAACCGTCAGCGGCTTACGTTTCACTCGCTCGTTCCACCGATAGCTTCGAGGCTGTTATCTTCGGGTGCGACGATCAGGACTGCATCGGCATCAATCGCTCGATCCGTTCGGTCGAGCAGGATGCGGACAAATTCGAGGCGGTCGAAGTTCGCAGCCAGTTGTACGCTAAACCCCTCCCCATCCCGTTCAACCTCTCCGATGGGCAACCCTTTGGGAAAAATCCCACCATCGTTGGAAGTCAGGATGAGCTGTCCGGGTTTGATTCCCTCGACTTTGGTTGGAAATTTCAGAACGGGCATCGCGGAATTATCGCCGACAAGAATGGCCCGAACAATTTCGTCTTTCTCGTCTTCGTCCGTCTTTTTCTTTCCGGCCCCTTCGATGACCACAGGCACGCGGCTGGCCAGATCAGTTAGCAAGAGGAGCCGCGCGGCATTCTCGCCGACAGAGACAACGCGCCCAACAACGCCGCCGCCGTCCAAAGCGACAGAGCCTGCATTCACGTTGCCTGCACGCCCAACATTGATTGTCACGGCGTGATTAAATCCGCCGCGCGCACCGGCCACGACCTGGGCGGTAATATAATCGTATTTTGGGGCGAGGGTGACATTGTGCAAAGCCCGCAAACGGGCATTTTCTTCTTCAAAGCGTCGGGCGACTTCCCGCCATTGGTTTAACTGGACAATGTCTTCGCGCAGATTTCGATTTTGCTCATAAACATCGAGGAACCCGCTAAAGTTTGACATCGCATCGCGGACAAACCGAAACGGTGCTGAGACAAATCCGGTAACTGGCGCACTAATATCCAAGGCCACCCGGCGCATTGGTTCGAGCCGAGGGTCGTTTGATGCGCCTAAAACGTAAATCAACACCCCAAAGATGATCGCAAATGCGAGCATCGCGTGCGAGATATACTGCTTAAATCCCGATCTGGAGCGATATTGCGCCACCGCGAAACGCACCTCCGTGCTTGCCTATTGCCTCAGATCCGAACGCGGCATGTACCTTATCCGGGCATTTCGCAAGAGTTTCAGCCGTTTCCCGGTCTTAAAAACTCAACGGATCTAAGCATCCTCAATCAGTACGTGTTGTAACTTAGTCATATGTTCTAGCGCACGACCCGTGCCAAGCGCCACACAGTTTAACGGCTCATCGGCGATTAGGACAGGCAGGCCAGTTTCTTCGCGCAGCACTGAGTCTAGTTCTGAGAGCAAGGCACCACCGCCGGTCAGCATAATCCCTTTGTCGACAATATCGGCGGCCAATTCAGGCGGGGTAGATTCAAGTGCGACTTTTACCGCTTCGACGATCTGACCTACCGGCTCCGCGAGCGCCTCCGCAATCTGAGCCTGATTGATCGCGATTTCCTTGGGAACACCGTTCATCAGGTCGCGGCCCCGAACGCTCATCAACTGGCCTTCGCCATCCTCAGGCATACAGGCGATGCCGATCTGCATCTTGATCTTTTCGGCAGAGGACTCGCCAACCAGCAGGTTATGATGCCGGCGAAGGTAGGAAATGATCGCCTCGTCCATCTTATCGCCGCCAACGCGAGCGGAACGGGCGTAGATGATGTCAGCCAGAGCAATCACCGCGACCTCGGTCGTCCCGCCCCCAATATCGACAATCATCGACCCATCTGGGTCGCCGACAGGAATTCCGGCCCCGATCGCGGCAGCGATGGGTTCTGGGATCAGCTTGACACCCCTGGCTCCGGCTTCCAGCGCGGCATCGCGGATGGCGCGCTGCTCTACGGCGGTGGCTCCCGAAGGAACGCAGATCAGGATAAAGGGGCGTGAGAGAAAGCTAGACTTGTGAACCCGCCCGATGAAATCCTTGATCATCGCCTTGGCGACATCGAAATCAGCAATCACGCCATCTCGCATCGGGCGAATGGCTTCAATACGTCCGGGGGTGCGGCCCAACATGGCTTTGGCCGGGGCACCGACCGCCTCGACAGTCTTCTTGTCGCCTTTGTTGAGAATGGCCACAACTGAAGGCTCATTCAGGATGATGCCTTTACCTTTGACATAGACGAGAGTGTTCGCCGTGCCGAGGTCGATGGCCATATCTGTGGAAAACATGCCGAAAAGGCCGAACATCGCTGCATCCTGTTATGACGCACGGCATGTGTGCGCCGTGAACAACATTTTTCGGCGTTATAGAGTGCAGGGTCTTTCGGCGTAAAGCATTTCCTCGTTTTGGGTATAAATCATAGGAATGGTATAGCGCGATATGCGAAGGGAATCAGTGATGAATGCTCAAAACAGAACGATTGGGTGGTTCATTGGCGCGGCCGGGATGGTGATCCTGACCGGCTGTGTTGTCGAGGGCGGCTCGAATGTTCGCGTTGTATCAGACCGCGGTTGTACGCCCGGAACGATCTACGATGTAGGCTTCGAGGACGGAACACAGGGATTTCCGCGCAATAAAGCCGGGGATTTTCGGCGTTGTTCGCCTAATCTGAGGCAGCGTGCTCTCGAAGCCTATCACTCCGGCTGGGACGCCGGAATCGAACAGTACTGCTCAGAAGGGAACGGTTTTGTCGTCGGGGCCAATGGCATCCCGAACGCGCAAACCTGTCCAGGGTCTCTCGCTAAGAGCTTTCGGCGCGGACATCTAGTCGGAGCAGATGTTTTCAAGGAAAATCAATCTATTGCGGCGGGTTCTGAGAGATTGCAGATCTTGGATCGCAATATCCAATCTGGCCGATTTACGCCGGCGCAGCTTGAGACGCTTCTGAAAGATCGGCGCAAGGTCTTGAAAGACCTGAGAAAAGACGAGCGTCAGCGGGATCGGCAGCTTGAGCGAGCAAACAGGCGTGGGTATCCGGTACTGTGATCCCCAATACCTTAGTGGAAGCGCCTCGGACTGAGAGGCGCTAGGCTGAACGGCTAAAGATCGCTTCCGAAAATGGCGAAATGTGCGATTTTCCCGCGCGAATTTCAGGGCGCAGGTTCCGAATTTCTGGAAAATTTGGACTTTTGCTCCCATGGGTTGCTAAATTATAGTGTTGATACAATTGAGTTTTATAGATGACATCGCCGTGATCTGTAAAATTTGACAAAAAAAGCCCGGCTAATTTTCCGACAGATTATCTGATTTTCACCACGGTTCCCTATCCTTTTGGTTGAAATGCACAGTTGTAGTGCACACGCGATACGGAAAATTAGGGGGACGGACAGGATGTCAGATACACGCAAATCGGAAAAGACGACCGCATCACTCGACACAGATGTGTCTGCGCTCATGGAAGAATTTACGAAGGGCGGGAAGAGGTCTGCTTCCAGAAGCAAATCATCGGCGCCAATTGATAAAAAACTGTCGGTGGAAGAGTTCACCGAACTGGACATCTCGCCAGACTTTAAACCGATCCGATCGGATGTGACCGGCCAGGAAGATCAGGTTGGCAAGGCTGTTGCTGCCTTTGGAGGTGAAGAAGAAGCGGAAATCGAAAAAGCGGCACCTATGACGCAGCCTGCTGCTGCGGTTGCCAGTCCTGCTGCGGCTCCGGTTGCTCCGATCACTGATGTCGCCCCTGCCAATGAAGATCGTCCCGCGCGGAGCAAGCTGCCAATCGCTGCCGCTGCGGTCGCGTCTCTTGCTCTTGTGGGTGTACTTGGCGCTCAAAGTTGGAAGTCGGCTTCTGCGGTTGAAGTCGTTGGTTATGCTGCGGCGCCCCCCGCAACCCCATCGCATTCGCAGCTCAATATGGCGACCTCTGCCGCAGAGATCATTCCTCAGCCCACATCGACACAGCTCGCAATGGCTGAGCCGAGTCAGTCGCGCGGCATCGCCATCCCGGTTCAGCCATCTGCGACAAATGTCGGCCTTCAGGCACCCGCTCCAGCGCTAACCACGGGTACGGCCGCTCCGCAAATCGAGCAAACCGCAAAGTTCACACCCCTGCCGTCAGAAACGAAACCCCGCATGGCACAAACGCCAAGCCTGTCGCGCAGTGATTGCGCGGCGCGCTACAAAACGGTCTCGCGGAGTGGGGCTATTAACTTCGAGTCGGGCAGCGCAACCCTCGTGGAATCCAGTGAGCCGATCCTTCATTTCTTTGCTAATGTTTATGCCCACTGTCAGGACTTTGATATTGTCGTGGCTGGCCATACTGACGCAGTAGGCGGCGCTAATTTCAACAAAGCTTTGTCCGTGCGACGTGCCGCGAGTGTGGCTCAATATCTTGTCGGTCTCGGGGTGCCAAGCGGCAGTATGCGGGTTGTCGGTTATGGAGAAACTCAACCAATTGCGACCAATGATACCGCACTGCGTCGCAGCCGAAATCGCCGGATTGAGTTCATGATTGAGGACGGCTGAGCGCAGCGGTTCAACGGCACGGTAAATTGAAACGGCTTCGCCTCAAGGTGGAGCCGTTCTGCTATCTACCGCTCTAATCGAAGTGCAGTTCGAACCCATCGTTGACCACAAAGGGCGCGCGGAAGTCTTCTCCTAAAAAGTAATAGACGTTTTGTTTTTCGTCATGGGCGATGTCAAAGCAGCCATATTTTTCATCGGCCCAAAGCCCGGTCCAGCTTGAACAGTATTGGCCATCCTCAACCTTGTACCGGGCTTCGGAAGGTGTCTCATCGCCATGCTTGATCCACAACGTCAGTCCGGACTCCGAAAAATATTGCCGCGTTTCGGTCCCATAATGCAGACCTTTAATCGTCGCGCCAGACAGCAATTTGGTGATCTGTTCGCCGCTGAGTTTGGTATCTGCGGCGAAGGCCGTGGTTGCGCTCAAAGTCAGCCCAAGTGTCAAAGTCAGTCTTTTCATCATTCATCCCCTTTAGGTTGATCCGATGCTCTATCGAGCCATTCTCATTACCGGCTGTTCCAGCCGAATTGTTCATTCACCAATACGCATCAGCTAAACGGCGCGGGATTATTGGTATCACGAAGGTTATTGATTTCATCCTCGGCGATGGGTCGTTGCCTGTCGTCGGAGCCATGCGTTTGCGGTGCGTCCGCGTGCCGCTTGTGCAAGCACAATACGAAGAACACGAAAGCGCCAACGCCGAAGATGATAAAAATAATATCCAATGCAGCTTTTATCCCGCCGCTTGCATTGGTTTCGGCGCTGACTTTTCGCGCCGGACCATCAGCTTGTTTAGCGCATTCACATACGCGCGAATAGACGCGACCATTGTGTCGGTATGGGCCGCGTGGCCTGTCACCAGTTTGCCGCCTTCCTCCATTCGAACGCTGACCTCTGCTTGCGCGTCGGTTCCGTGTGTCACAGCATGAACCTGATAAAGTTGCAGGCTGGCGCTGTGCGGGATCAAAGCTTTGATCGCCCGGAAAGACGCATCCACGGGGCCGTCCCCAGTTGCCTCATGCGTTTTCTCTTCGCCGTCAATTTCGAGTTTAATCTCTACCGATTGCGGGCCTTCTGTACCAAAGCGCCCATTGACCGAAATCACCTGAAACCGATTATGCGCCGAAGACGTCTCAGCATCTTCGATCAGCGCGATAATATCGTCGTCGTAGACTTCCTTTTTGGCATCGGCCAGCGCCTTAAAGCGCACGAACGCTTCCTGAAACGCATTGTCACCAATGTCATACCCAAGCTGCGCCAGCTTGTCCTTAAAGGCTGCACGTCCCGAATGCTTGCCCATGACCAGATTACTCTCGGTCAGGCCGACGTCTTCGGGGCGCATAATCTCAAACGTGCCAGCGTGTTTCAGCATCCCATCTTGGTGAATACCGCTTTCATGGGCAAAGGCATTCTTCCCGACAATGGCCTTATTGAATTGTACCGGGAAGCCAGCGACGGTCGCGACCATGCGGCTGGCCTGCATGATCTTCGTCGTGTCAATTTCGGTGAAGTAGGGCATGATGTCCGGGCGGACTTTCATCGCCATCACGACTTCTTCCAGCGCCGTATTGCCTGCCCGCTCACCGAGGCCGTTGATTGTGCATTCGATTTGGCGCGCGCCTGCGTTGACTGCCGCCAGCGCATTTGCCGTCGCCATTCCGAGGTCATTGTGGCAATGGGTCGCGATCACGCACTTGTCGAGACCGGGAACTTTGTCGAGCAACATCTGGATCAGTTCGGCACTTTCGCCGGGGGCGGTATAACCCACCGTGTCGGGAATATTGATCGTTGTCGCGCCGCATTCGACCGCAATCGAGACCGCTTCGACCAGATAGTCGTGCTCGGTCCGCGTCGCATCCATCGGCGACCATTGCACATTGTCGCACAGCGAGCGGGCAAACGTTACCGTCTCACGAATTTTGTCGAGCACTTGCTCTTTATCCATTGACAGTTGGTGCTCGCGGTGCAGCGGCGAGGTGCCGATGAATGTGTGAATTCGGGGCTTCTTGGCGTGTTGCAGCGCATCCCAAGCGCGTTGGATGTCGCCCTTTGAGGCTCGTGCGAGGCCACAGACGACGGAGTTCTTTACGACTTTCGAGATTTCCGTCACCGCCTCGAAATCCCCGTCCGAGGCAATTGGAAAACCCGCCTCGATGACATCGACGCCCATTTCGTCGAGCAGTGTGGCGATTTTGATTTTTTCGTCCAGCGTCATGGTCGCGCCGGGCGATTGCTCGCCGTCGCGCAAGGTGGTGTCAAAAATAACGACGCGGTTTTTGTCAGCGGATGGATTTGTGGTGTCGGTCATGGTCGCCTCGATGGGTCTGAAGTCTGAATGTTGATGAAGGCGCAGTCACGGTCCCCTGAGCGCACGCGCCAGACCGACGCGCTCAGAGGCGAGTAAGTAGAAGAAGGCCAATTAAGGTCATGCAACGATTCATACGCTGCATCCTGCGTTTCATATGGTTAATGTCAAACTAAAATAGATGCCAATCGCTTGAAAACAGGAATTCTGCTTCGCGTATCAGGTGCAACATGGCGGCTCAACCGCCTTTGCCTCCCGCCCGGATTACGGGGGGAGGGGATCTGAATAATGATGCAGGTACAATTTTGTCGGGCGGGCGCTCGATGCGAATAACGGTTAGGTGCCAGGCGTCGAGTACTGAGCAATGGCTCGGATAACCGTCGCGCGAGGTTCGATCCGCGCCCATCGCTCGGCGTATCTGCTTTTCGATCCGATGCAGCAAACGCAAGGCATAGCGCGGCAAATCCAGCAGCATTGCACGCAGCGCCTTCAGCCGCCGCCGACTTTCGGAAACTGAAATCTTGGTATCATCCATGCCCAATGCAGGGGCGAGCGGTATGGAAATCTGGCTGCGATCAATATCAAGACCGCAACGATCCACCATCAGGCAGGCTTGCGCGATCAGCAAATATCGTGTGGCGGCCTCGGCTCGTGTCAGGATCGACCCGACAAAACTAAGAGTCCAATCCGAAAACCGATGCGAGACCGGACCTAGAGCCAGAACTCCAACCGCAACAACCAACCCCGCAACAATGCGGAGCAGCCGATGCCGCTGAGTTTCTAGGGTCCGTTCGATGTCCACGTCGTCTTTTGTCCTCTTGTTACGTCAATACGGACAAAAAGAACTAAATAAGAACATTTGTCAAG
>CAZJWF010000015.1:0-39750 GCA_964549375.1 uncultured Neomegalonema sp. | reverse complement strand
GCTCCGCCCAAGACGCGAGAATAAGCACGCTCAAGCTCTCTCTCGCTCTGGCTTACTCCCGCCGCGCATTACCATCGCAACACCAATGGCGGTCAGCGCAACGCCGAGGACCGCCTGCCAGCCCAAAACCTCGCCAAACATCGCCCAGGCGATCAGCGCCGTACAGGGCGGCACCAAAAAGAAGAGGCTCGCCACCTTCGCCGCTTCTCCTCGCCGGATTAGGTTCATCAGCAGCCCGACAGCCCCGAGCGACAACACAATCACCAACCAACCCAACGCAAATACGAATTCAGCCGTCCATTCCACAGTCCGCGTTTCAAATATGAACGCCAAAGGGACAACGACGGCCAGCGCGCCCACATATTGAAGCACTGCGCCAGACCGCATCGGCGCATTGGCGCAATGTTTCTTTTGATAAATCGTTGCGATTGAAATCGCGAATAACCCTGCGACACAAAGTCCCAATCCACCCCAATCGCCGACCTCGCCGCCCACTTTCCGCGAGACAACAAGAACCGCACCGCCAAGCCCCATAAACAGCCCTAACCACTGCGTTCGCGTCATCCGCTCCTGCAAAAACAAATGCGCCAAAATCGCCGAGATAATCGGCTGCATACACACGATCAACGCAGCCAACCCTGCCTCTAGACCCAGCCAAATCGCCGTAAACACGCCGCCGAGATAGGTTCCGTGCAACAATCCGCCGACCACCAGCAAAGCCCGCGACTGCGGGGCTGAAGGCCATGGCGCGCGGCTCGCCAGCACCCAAATCAACATCAGACCAACCACCAATCCGAAACGGATCGACAGAAAGGTCAACGGCTCAGAATACGGTAATCCGAATTTCGCACCGATGAACCCGGTACTCCAAAGCAACACGAAAACAGGAGCAACAAGTGTCGAAATCACGCTTGAAGACGCCCTAACTCGTTCCATATTCTGATAAGACCTTGTGTATTCGGAGAAATGATCGGAATGGACGCGCCAGACCTTCTTCCAATCGGAGCCGACCCAAGCTTATTAATCGTGGATGATGACGCCGCTTTTCGCAACCGTCTCGCCCGTGCGATGGAAGGCCGGGGTTTTTCAGTATCGCTGGCCGAGAGCGTCTCTGAAGGCGTCAGCGTGATCAAATCGAGCGCACCCGCTTACGCCGTCGTTGATCTGCGGTTAGATGACGGTAACGGCCTTGATGTCGTCGAGGAACTGCGCGGGCACCGCGAAGACGCGAAGATCGTTATTCTCACAGGCTATGGCGCGATTGCGTCAGCGGTTGCGGCGGTCAAAGCCGGAGCGGTCGATTACCTTTCCAAGCCCGCCGATGCCGATGACATCGAAAGCGCCCTGCGTGCGCCTGTCGAGGCGAAGCCGCCACCGCCCGAAAACCCGATGTCTGCTGATCGGGTTCGGTGGGAACATATCCAGCGAGTATTTGAGCTTTGCGACCGCAATGTCAGCGAAACGGCACGGCGGTTGAATATGCACCGGCGCACACTGCAACGCATTCTCGCAAAACGATCTCCGCGTTAGGGATTGTCCAGCTCGGCTTTTGCAGGGTAATCCTCCTTGCGAACAGTATCGGAGGGGCAGATGGACCTGAATCTCAAAGACGCGAAAGTTGTCATTACCGCCGGAGCTTCTGGCATCGGATTGGAAGCGGCACGCGCCTTCGCTGAGGAGGGTGCGACGGTGTCGGTCTGCGATGTGGATGCAGAAGCAATTGCCGCCCTGCAAGACTCTGATCCATCGTTCTTCACTGCGCTGGCCGACGTGACGGATCGCCCAATTATCGCTGGCTTTATATCAGAAGCCGCCGAGCGCATGGGCGGTCTCGATGTTCTGATCAATAATGCTGGGATTGCGGGACCAACCGCCAAAGTCGAAGACATCGACCCCGGCGACTGGGACCGCTGCGTGGATGTTTGCCTGACGGGTCAATTCAACTGCGTTCAGGCGGCCCTCCCCCATTTACGCGAAAGCGACAATGCGAGCATCATCAACCTCAGTTCCGCCGCCGGTCGCCTCGGCTTTGCACTAAGGACACCCTACTCTGCCGCGAAGTGGGGAGTAATCGGACTAACAAAATCGCTGGCCGTTGAACTTGGCCCCGAAGGCATCCGCTGCAATGCCATTCTCCCCGGCCTCGTCGCCGGAGACCGCATTCGCCGCGTTTTGGAGGCCAAAGCCCAACAACATGGAAAGTCGTTCGCCGAGATCGAAGCCGAAGCGCTCAAAAACACGTCTCTGAAATCCTACGTCACACAGCGCCAATTGGCAGATCAGATGTTGTTGCTAGCCAGTGAGAAGGGTCGAACGATCAGCGGCCAAGCGCTCTCAATTTGCGCGGATACACAGACGCTTATATAGAGCAAATGTTCTAAATGCCTTTGGCTGATAACCTACCGTTGAACGACACGAAGGCTTTCCGTTCACAACGCATCTAACGCAACAGCGCGGCTGCGCCTTGGAACAAACTCAGCGAGCAGATCAGACATAAGCTTTACGGAAAAAATCCCGCAATCTCGTCCGAAAACATGGGCGGTTGCGGCATGTCGGTCCAGTAAGCGGGCGTCAAACCCTGCAAGTCAGTTTCATTTACCTGCAAAATCAAAAGGTCCGCCCGCGCACTCGCTGTCGCGGTTCGCAAAATATCGTGCTCACGCACGATTGAGATACCGCCGACTCCCGCATTCAACACTCTGATTTGTGGCAACCGCCGTTGTAAAAACGCGGGCCAGCTATCTTGATCCGGTAACGATGTCCCGAACGTGAATGAATCGCCCACGATCAAAATTGAACGCGTTGCAGCACCTTCCACGCGCCCCGCGGAGCGAAACCCGAACTCATTACTTGTGAAGCGAAATGCCAATCCCTTAGCCGTCTCTCGGATTTCTGAAAGGTTCCGCACCCACGGGCCAATAAACTCTTGCTGCTCTTCATGTTCAGCACAGCCTTGGACAGACTCGCGCTCAATATGTTTGGCCACCGCATCCGCCGTGAGTTGACCAAGCAACCGCGAAGGGTGCGTATCTCCCGGCGAAAGATAGAGCTGCTCCGCGCTATATCGCGCCTTTACCGGCTCCATATCAACGAACGTCACACCGGCGCGCTCGGCCAGTCCAGCGTAAAGTTCGCGCGCAGCGGGGAAGGTTGGGGCGGTCGGAATATAGAGCATCACGACATCGCAAGCGCGTTCGCGCGCCGTTTGCATGAGCGCTTCGAACTCTGCCGAATAGCTCTTTTCCAGCGCTTGCCGCAAAGCAGAAAACTCCGGTTGATAGACGTCATGCAAAGAAATGCCGCGCAGATCGGAGGGACGTGATTTCGTAACCACGCGATCCGCAAGCCACGCCAACCCAAGGCCACGCTCGCTACCGCGTTGAAAGTTTAGATACCCCGAACCAACCTCGGCCATTAAAAGAAGACCGCACAACACACCAATGACCTTAAGTAGCTTTCGCACGTTCACCCAGCCGTTTTGACAGTGAGGGTTGACGGTTTCGGCCGCGCCTTGACCAGCTTTTGCAAAGGCCGCTCGATCAACAATCCAACGATCACCCCGAACGCGACCCCGGCCACCGCAAGCACCAACGCCTTCGCCTCACCGCTCAGCACTAGCCCAAGATCAGTCATGCCCAATGCGCGGTTGGCCAGAGCTACGCCGAACAGGTGCATCAAATAGATTGAATAAGACAGCGAACCAAAGAACACCCCAATCTGCCAAGGCTTCGCCTCGTGATACCGATCAAGCTGAGCCGACCCGAGTACGATCAAGGCTGCAGGCACTCCGTAAAAGATTCTTGCCACATCGCCATAACCATTCAGAAGATCCGTATTCTCCATCAAAGCCGTCGCGGCGAACAACGCGATACCACCGAGAACCAACCCACCAGACTGACGCTTTGAAAATTGCGAATGCAGTGCCACATGGGCAACCACCATTCCCATCAGGAATTGTAGGTTATAGCTGTCCAGCACGGTCGGCGCTTTACCGGTCCCAAAGGCCATAAAGTGCAAGATCAACCCGACCCAAAGCACACATAGAACGACACCAACCCGCCGACCAAAAACCAAAAACAGTGCAAAGAACGCATAGAACATCATCTCGAAATGCAACGTCCAAGACACGCCCACCAAACTATCGCCGGGCCACAAAAGCGCATCTAACGACAGCATGTGCCCTGTCGGAAGCGCTTCGCCTCTTGATATTAGCAGCAAAGCGGCAAATCCCAGTGCAACCCAAAAAAGCGGGTAAATTCGCGATATACGGCGCACGAGATAACGTGGCAGTTGCGACAGGTCACCGAAATGGGCGCTGTGCACGTAGTAAATGATGAAACCGCTGATAACGAAGAAGAAGTCGACTCCAGCGTGCCCGAACAAAAACGCCGACGAGAAAGGCATTTCCCCCGTCTCTTTCGCGACATGTCGGCTCGCGTGATACAGCACCACCAACAGCGCCGCGACGCCCCGCCCAAACTCAATCGACCCAAGCGTCCGGTTCTTAGCTTTGGGAAGTGCATCTGACATGAGCAAGTCAAGCTCCGCTGTTCAAAACCCGCACCCGTACAAATCAGCAAAAGCGCGGGAAATCGGACTTTAGGGAGCTGAGGTTAAGATATGATTCGTAGGAGGGTTACGATCATGCGAGTTCAAGCGATTTCGCTTAACAAAATTTAACAATATAAAATTGCTAAATTAACTCACTCAACTGCGATGCGATTAATCCGGCATCCGTCACAGCATAGCAGGAACCACCCGATCAGGCGGCGTATGTCCATCGGCGAACGTCTTGATGTTGATGATCACCTTCTCGCCCATCTCTAAGCGACTTTCGACGGTGGCACTGCCCATGTGGGGCATAAGGGTGACATTGGGCAGTACGGCCAGACGCGGGTTGATCTCATGGCCATGCTCGAAGACATCAAGGCCCGCGCCGCCCAGCTCACCGGCCTCCAACATCCGGATAAGAGCGTTCTCATCAACAATTTCACCCCGCGCTGTGTTGACGATATAGGCGGTCGGTTTCAGCAGGCGCAGACGGCGGGGCGACAATAAGTGATACGTCCCCGGCGTGTGCGGACAGTGGATCGAGACCACGTCCATCCGCGCCAACATCTGATCGAGGCTTTCCCAATAAGTCGCACCGAGGTCTTCTTCGGTGGCTGGGTGCAAGCGCTTGCGGTTATGGTAATGAATTTCCAAGCCGAAAGCCGACGCACGTTTTGCGACCGCTTGGCCGATCCGGCCCATTCCGATGATTCCAAGCCGCTTGCCAAAGACCCGGTGCCCCAGCATCGCGGTCGGAGCCCAGCCTTGCCATTCCCCACTCTCGATCAGCTTAACGCCATCGACCAATCGGCGCGGCACCGCAAGGATCAGCGCCATCGTCATATCGGCGGTGTCTTCGGTCAGAACCCCCGGCGTGTTCGTCACATGGATACCGCGCTGACGCGCCGTCGCCACGTCAATGTGATCAACCCCTGCACCAAAATTCGCGATCAGCCGAAGGTTCTCGCCAGCCCGCGCCATCAAACCTGCATCCAGCGTATCGCCGAGCGTGGGCACCAGCACATCGGCCTCGCCCATCGCCTCCGCCAATTGCGCATTGGTCATCGGCGCATCATCCGCATTCAGCGTTACTTCGAACAGCTCTTGCATCCGTGCCTCGACTTGATCGGGCAGCTTGCGAGTCACGACTACCTTGGGACGGGCAAGTTTCGTGCGGCTGTCGGGCATTATGTTCTCCGGCGGGTCATAATCATGCGTTTAGCTATCAGAGCACGCAACAAATGGAAAGACACGAGACTCTTGACCTGCTCGCGTCAACATCGCACTCCGTAACCATGAAACACGTCATTTTTGCAATGGGGCTCGTAAGTTTTTTCGCACCAGGTTTTGCCTTGGGGCAGTCAACCACGGTCGGGCCGGAAACTGGCGCGGCCTTACCCCGCTTTGAGTCGTTGCGCTTCAACAAGGTTAACCTGCGTCGCGGGGCGGGTGAGGACTACCCCATTGCTTGGACTTTTCAGCTCTACGGCTTGCCAGTGCAGATCTTTCAAGAGTTCCGCGACTGGCGACATGTCCGCGATCATGACGGTGCGACCGGCTGGATGCACAAGTCACAGCTTGGCACGGCTCGCACGGTTCTAATCCGCGAAGACATCGCCGACTTACGCAAAAATCCTAATGATGAGGCTGAGATTGTCGCGCGGGTACAGCCCGGTGTTGTCTTGACCTTGCTCGCCTGTCAGGTCGATTGGTGCAAGGCGAAGACAAAAGGATATCGCGGCTGGCTGAAGAAAGACGGCCTTTGGGGTGTCGTGCCCGAAGATGAATTCGGCGACGACTGAACCACGAAAAAACCCCGCCATGAATGACACGACGGGGCTGAGGGGCCAACCCAAGTGCCTGAGTGCGCTGTTACTTCACCAGCAGCGGCACCAGAAAATCAGCAAAGCGCTTGTCACCAGTCAGGATAGTCTTGCCCAGAGGCTTGCGCTTGTTCAGCAAGGGCATGATGAAAGCCCCGAACCGTTTGGTTCGTTGAAAAACCGGTTTGCCGATCCGGAAACGATTCTTACTGTGCAGCGGAACCAGAAACGCGCCAAAGCGCTTGGTTCCGCTGAAACACGAATTCTGGCGCTCCCAGTTCATCAACAGTGGTATAGGCGCCAGAGACCACTTGAACTCCTTGCCTACGGCCGAGGTCCGGGGTTTACCGCCGCCGAAGGGCGCATCGGTCTCGGGAACGATAGCCTCACGGACATACTGGTCCTGATTTTTCAGGCCGGTATCGACGGTCGGCTGACTGTCCACAATCGACATAGCGCGCTTGGCGGCACCAAAGGGCGTGATCGGCGCGCGCACGACGACCAACTTTTTCCCCTGATCGATCAATGGGCCGTAAACGGCGGCCCCCTCCTCGCTGACCCGCGCCGTGGCCATCGCCCCGGCGACATCACCGCCGCCAGCAATCACATCAAATATGGAATCGGGAAATCCCGCGTCAGACAACCCGGAGGCAACCGCATTCGCCGCCGCGTCATCCTCATAGAGCCGGGTAATGATGGTCGTCATATCGTTCCTCCACTCTCAATCTTTCGATGCTCTGGTGCTTTCACGGGCATCTAGGCCTGCGAAGGCACCTGTCGAGTTCCATATCGTTTCCTCACCATCGGCAACATCGCAAAACACGCGAGCGCCAACAGCACGATCTCCAAGATAAAGACGGGCAAATAGGCACTGCCTGCGTCCGCTCGCCCGGCTTCGGACCAACCAAGTATTACATCCCGCATAACGCCACCGATGGCCACCGCGAGACCGGCAGCCGTGGCTTGCACAGCGCCCCAGGTACCAAGCGCTAGCCCCACTTGTTCTTTAGGCGCAGCACGCATTGTCGCAGTCAGCGTGCCATGTCCGAATAGACCCGCACCCAGGCCCAGCACCAACGTCGCCCCGATAAACAGCGGAATGCTTTGCAGATAGAGCGTGGCAATAATCGCAGCAAAGGCCGGGATGCCGAGCGCTGCGCCGTAATTGGCCACCGTAGACGGACAGCCGCCCTGCCCCAGCACACGCGAAGCCACGCCAAACCCGACCAAGCCGCCCAACGCCATCACAGCCGTCAGCTTGGTGGTTCCCGCGACACTCATCGCGAGGGCTTGCCCGCCGAACGGTTCGAGCAAAACATCAGCCATTCCGAACCCTGCGGTGCCCAACGCAATAATCGTCAGCAACCGAAATGCATCAGCATTGGCAAGAAACGCCCGCCAGCTTTCTGCAAACTTTTCCCGTGGGGGCGGACGCATCGCACGTTCTCGATCACGCGCCTCTTGTTTCCAAATCGCAGCAAAGTTCAGCCCGATCGTAATTACAGCGGCCCCTTGAATCACCTGTATCAAGCGACCCGGCGAGTAATCCTCCAGCAGCGCGCCAAACACCAGCGCACTGACAATCATTCCCATTAGCAATGCGACATACATCAACCCGACGACTTTGGGCTGATCTTCCTCGCGCACCAAATCTGTCGCCAGCGCAAGACCCGTCGTCTGCACCATATGCACACCAGCCCCGACGAGCAAAAACGCGAGCGCTGCCGACAAATGGCCAATCCACACCGGCGCATCCACCGCCTCGCCATATCCGGACAACACCAACAGCGCGAAGGGCATCACTGCAAAGCCGCCAAATTGCAGCATGGTCCCTTTCCAAATGAACGGCACCCGTCGCCAGCCCAAAGCAGAGACATGCGTATCAGACCGGAACCCGATCAAAACCCGAAACGGAGCAAAGATAATTGGTAAAGCCAGCATAACGCCGACCAGTGTCGCGGGGACTGCCAGTTCGACAATCATCACGCGGTTCAGGGTGCCGACCAGCAGCACGAGCGCCATCCCAACCGTAACCTGAAACAAAGACAAGCGGAGCAAGCGCCCCAGCGGAACGTCTTCGGTCGCAACATCGGCAAACGGCAGGTACTTCGGCCCCATCCGGGCCAGCTTCCCAAGTGCGTATTGGCGATATTTGTTCAGCATGTAACGATGCCTTGCGACCTTTTCACATCCTATCGCCTCGGCTCACTGACGACGCCAGCAACAGGCACTCTATCTTCGACCTGACCACCGCGGCGGTCAGGTCGTTTGTCTACGAATCGTCAATCCGAATTGCCGATGCGTGATGCGACCACCGTTGGTGTTTGCTCAAGCACGGCAACTGCTTTCGAGCCATCCGGCAAGATCACGGTAAAGCGATCTCCGACAGCTTTAGGCATACTGGCAAGGTGCGTTCCTTCGGTTGTTACGTTCGCCGCCATCTCGTTACCCGACAGGAAATCAGAGACCCATGTCGTGTTACTAAGAACAGCTACGTGAACAGCGAAAGAGCCCACGGCAACGGCACCGAGGAACAGCGGAACCCCAACTGTTGGTTTCACAACCAACCACATTTTTGCGTTGTTCATTTTGTTCCTCCTAACCGAGCCACGGCGTCGAAACCGCGACCAGCATGTGAGCCAGTAACGCGATGCCGCCGAAAACGCGGGTGCCATCAATCAGATAGCTGTGGACTTCTTCCGCTTCACGCAGGGTCAATCCGGTTGGCCAGACTTTGTCTGGATCGTCTGAGTCGCTCATGCGTCACCTCCATATTTTGACGTCAATCAAGATACCGAACGGCTCTATCGCCGGATCAGGAGCGCCGATTTCAGGCATTCCATCGAGCTGTCGATTCTCGATTGACCTGCGACAGACTGTCACAGTGTCATAAATACAAGACATACTCAACTGTCTAAATTTTATTACACACAAGTTTGAGATGAACACAACCCGGCACACCAAACAAAACCGGTGGCGGAACCCACGGGTTTGTAGGTTTGGGAATTTCGAGGCTTTTTAAACGACAATTGCGGCCCACCGCATATTTTGCGGCGTTGCATGAATCGGATTCACTGCGCCCAGCACGCCATGTACTGGACACCAATACAAACCGAGAATTTAGCTCCCCCAAAAGGGGCGCTGTTTGACCCTAGGCGTAGTGTGATGAAAACAGTTTTTTGGAAGAGGCCATCGCACTAAGGTTCAATGTAGCCCTAAGCGAAACTCACCGCCGTCGCAGGCGAACCACCACATCAACACTGGCAATCTCGCACCCCTCCGGTACGTCCGGCAGCGCAGCGATCTTCACGGATCCCACCGGGGCATCAGCTATCGAGCCGTCGTGCTCGTAATAGAAGTGTGGGTGATCGTCGATGCGGGTGTCATAGTACACCCGCCCAGCCTCAATGTGGATTTCTCGCAGCAACCCGGCATCGGTAAATGCTTTCAGCGCGTTGTAGACCGTGGCAAGCGACACATCCGCACCATTAATCCGCGCTTCAGCAAATAAAGCTTCCGCCGTCAAATGCCGGTTTCCGCCTTCGACCAGCAAGCTCGCCAATGCCCTGCGCTGCCGCGTAGGGCGCAACCCTGCCTGCGAGAGCCAACGGCTCGCCTCTTGTTCTGCCGAAGATGGCGAAAGAATACTCATATCGCTGTTTTTAGCGCGGTTCATGCCAAGCGGCAATAGAACGCAAGCTGCGAAATGGCTCATCTACATGTTATATTGTCGCAATGATGCGTGTTCGTTCATTTTTGCTGCTGTGTTTGACGGCCTCGCCGCTCTGCGCTGAGGAAGTGTGGCGCGTAGAACCAGACTTTAGCAAAAAGAAGGCCCGCAAAGACATCAGCGGCGCTGCTTGCGGTCCTAACATCTGCTATGCCGTAAACGATGAAACACATTATATTCAACGGTTTGATATCAAAGAACGGCGATTAATTCCAGGCAAGCGCGTCGATCTTCTGGACCACAAGGCCGAGATTGACGCCGAGGCCATCGCCTTCGCGAATGGCACGTTCTATATCGCCGGATCACACGGGCTATCCCGCAAAAAGGCAACGTATAAACCCTCATCGTTTACCGTCTTTCGGCTGAACGATGGGAATGTCCAATCCTCAACCCGCCTTGGGGAAGCTATCGCCAAGGCACCTGCCCTCGACGAATACGCACAACAACCACTGAATAAGAACGGAGCGAATATCGAGGGACTCGCCGCCGTAAACGACACGCTTTTCTTCGGGTTTCGGGGTCCATCAATTGATGGTGAGGCCGTCATCCTCGAAACTTCTGCAAGCGCTCTGTTCTCTGAAGACGACCTACCAGTCAAAATTCATACAATACCTCTCGGCGAGCGTATCGGCATTCGGGATATAGCCGCTGTTTCCGAAGGGCTTTTGCTTCTGACTGGGCCGGTCAATACGCTGCCCCGACGTTACACCGTCGCATTCTGGGAACCGCAGACAGATACCGTGATCTCTCTCGCAGCGATTCCCACAGCCGATGGCGGCAAACCAGAGGGATTGCTCGTTCTGGAGGAACAATCCGATCACTATCGCGTGCTAGTGTTGCACGATGGCCAACGCAACGGCGCTCCAACGGCATTTCTTGTTAAGAAACCTTAGGCTATCACCCTGACTACATCCCCCGGCTTGCGCCTGACGTAACGGCAATGCTACGGAATGTTTCAATACTGGGCTAGATCTGCCCTGATTTTCGGCGACAGGATACTTTGATGACCGAACGGCCAAACAGCTATGATTACGAAGGGCTGCTCACTTGTGGGCGCGGCGAGCTTTTTGGCGAAGGCAATGCCCAGCTTCCTGCCCCACCGATGCTGATGTTCAGCCGCATCACGCATATCGCGGACACGGGCGGCGCGCATGGCAATGGTCAGGTCATTGCAGAACTGGACGTCAAACCTGATCTTTGGTTCTTCAAATGTCATTTTCTCGGCGATCCCGTCATGCCCGGTTGTCTCGGACTAGATGCCTTGTGGCAACTCACGGGGTTTTTCCTAGGGTGGAAGGGCATGCAGGGCCGGGGCCGTGCGCTTGGCGTCGGCGAAGTTAAATTTTCCGCGATGGTCACGCCAGAGGCAAAGCTGGTCCGCTATACAGTTGACGTAAAGCGCGTGATGGACCGTCGTCTGAAACTGGGTGTCGCTGACGGCACTATGGAAGTTGACGGCGAAACCGCTTACGTGACGAAGGATATGAAAGTTGGCCTGTTCGGTGCCGACGCCGCTTAAGCTACACGCATCGTATTGACGGAGCGCATTCAGAAAGATTGGAAACTAGATTTCCACCCGAATGCGAAACCAATAAAGAAGAGAATTTATTATGCGCCGGGTCGTCGTCACTGGAATTGGGATTGTGTCGCCCATCGGCAATGATGCCGAGACCGTCACTGCTTCGTTACAAAACAGCACGTCGGGCATCACTTTTTCTGAAGAGCAAGCAGAGCATGGCTTTCGAAGCCATGTCGCCGCGCGCCCTGACATCGATATCGAAGCACTGATCGACAAGCGCGTTCGCCGCTTTATGGGCGACGGTGCTGCGTGGAATTACATTGCCATGCAAAACGCGATTGAGGACTCCGGTCTTGCAGAAGATTCTGTCAGCAACGTGAGGACCGGCCTCGTCGTCGGCTCTGGCGGACCCTCAGTGCAAAACCAAAGTGCGGCCATCGATATCGTCCGAAAAAATGGCGCGCCGAAGCGTATTGGGCCGTTTTACGTACCGCGCTGCATGTCGTCGACCAACTCGGCAACGCTGGCCACACCATTTAAGATCAAGGGTGTCAACTATTCGATGACCTCAGCGTGTTCGACCTCGGCGCATTGCATCGGACACGGCGCAGAGCTGATCCAATTCGGCAAACAAGACATTGTCTTCGCGGGTGGCGGCGAAGAACTGCATTGGTCTCTCACCTGTCTCTTTGACGCGATGGGCGCGCTCTCGTCAAATTATAACGAGACCACGCCCGCTACAGCCAGCCGCGCCTATGACAAGAATCGCGACGGTTTCGTCATTGCCGGTGGCGGCGGCACGGTGGTCCTCGAAGAATACGAGCACGCCAAGGCGCGCGGCGCGAAGATTTATGGCGAGCTGATCGGCTACGGCGCAAACTCCGATGGTTTTGACATGGTGCAGCCCTCCGGCGAAGGCGCAGTACGCTGCATGAACCTCGCGATGAGCACGATTGGTGATCGCAAAGTCGATTACATCAACACGCACGGCACCTCGACGCCAGTGGGCGATGCCCGCGAGATGCAGGCGATGCGCGACACATTCGGCACAGACATTCCTGCGCTGAGTTCGACGAAATCGCTGACAGGTCACTCACTTGGCGCCACCGGCGTGCAAGAGGCGATTTATTGCCTGCTGATGATGCAGCATGGTTTCAAAGCCGCTTCCGCGCATATCGAAGAAATCGACCCCGAATTCGAGGACATTCCGATTGTCCGAGAGCACATCGAAACAAATGTAGATGTAACGATGAGTAACAGCTTCGGTTTCGGCGGCACTAACGCCACGCTCATTTTCGGGAAGGTTTGAACATGGGTGTGATGCAGGGCAAACGCGGCCTCGTGATGGGCGTTGCGAACGATCACTCGATTGCCTGGGGCATTGCGTCGATGCTGGCCGAGCATGGCGCTGAGATGGCCTTTACCTATCAAGGCGATGCGTTTGGAAAGCGCGTACACCCCCTTGCTGAATCGGTCGGCTCCAAGCTTGTTTTGCCCGCTGATGTTCAAGACCCCGCCAGCCTCGACACGGTTTTCGACACACTAGAACGTGAATGGGGCGAAATAGATTTTTTCGTTCACGCCATCGCGTATTCCGCCAAAGAAGAGCTCAAAGGCCGCTATTCGGATACCTCGCGCGAGAACTTTCTCAACACGATGGATATTTCGTGTTTCTCGCTAACAGATTTGTCGCGGCGCTGCATTCCACTGATGAAAAACGGCGGATCAATCGTCACTCTCACCTACCTTGGTGCTGAGCGGGTGCTGCCAAACTACAATGTGATGGGCGTCGCAAAAGCCGCGCTTGAGGCAAGTGTTCGTTACCTTGCTGCTGATCTTGGGCCAGACAATATCCGCGTTAACGCCGTGTCACCTGGCCCGATGCGTACCCTCGCAGGTTCCGCCGTAGGATCAGCGCGCAAAGTCTTCAAATTCAACGCCGAAAACGCCCCGTTACGGCGGACAGCTTCACTCCCCGAAGTCGGAGGCGCCGCCCTCTATCTGCTGTCAGAACTCGGCGGCGGTACAACCGGAGAGACACTATACGTAGATGGCGGATACCATGCTATGGGGATGGTTGCGGAAGAAAATTTGTAACACGCTCTAGGCGAATTCCCTACGTAGCAATCTCTGCGTCGTTGAAAGAAGCTCTCGAATCGACTATGTAAACGATGCAAAGCACTTTCTGATCCTGATCTACGCCTGTCCAAACGGCTGCAGCTCTCACGATACGAAACGACTGCGCCAAAGCCGCCGCATACTGTGGGCGGTGTACTGACAGGAGATACTCACATGGCTACTGGCACTGTGAAATGGTTCAATCCAACCAAAGGTTTCGGCTTCATTCAGCCTGACGATGGCGGCAACGATGTGTTCGTTCACATCTCGGCTGTTGAGCGTGCGGGTTTGTCGACCCTTAACGAAAACCAAAAGATCGAGTACGAGCTGGAAACTGACCGCAGCGGTCGTTCGTCGGCCGGCTCGCTCGCCGTTGCGGACTAACGTCATCGCAGCCTAACGACATGAAGTTAATGAGACCGCCGGGGCGACTCGGCGGTCTTTCTTTTCTCGCATCCTGCCATATCATTGATCGAGAGCGAGGAATGACTTATGTTCAGATTTACCGAGTACGGCGTCGCTCACTGGGCGGTGACGTCGAATGGAGAGATAAATGGCAACTGGAACAGTTAAATGGTTCAATCCCACCAAGGGATTTGGCTTTATTCAACCTGATGGCGGCGGCAATGATGTGTTCGTACATATCTCAGCAGTCGAGCGCGCTGGTCTGACGACCTTGGCCGACAACCAGAAAATTTCTTACGAGATGGAAACCGACCGCAGCGGTCGTTCCTCCGCTGGCGATCTGTCCCTTCTGGACTAAAAGGCGAGCATGGGGTGGTCCGCCATCCCAGATTAACGACAAAAAAGCCGCAGACACTCGGCGGCTTTTTGCATTTTCCCGAAGCTTTCAACTCAGACTGAGCACGACTTGCGCTAAATGAGCGCGAGGGAGAATGGTCACGATCCCCCGTTCCGCGAACCGCACCGCAATTTCGGCAGAGAGTGTTTCGTTGGATACTCCAATTTGTCCGCCCCCTTCCATCAACAATCCATCAACAGGCCAGCGTAACCCTTTCGAGCTAACCGCCGGAACGCGCCGAACGGGAAAAAAAGAAACGCGTGCTCCGATGGGCAGCGTGGCCCGCCATTCGCTTGGCGCGGCGAAGACGACATCCTCGGAACCAATAAGAATAACATTTGCAGCGGACGAGGCGATCAATGCATGCATCGCAGCCAACGTGTGATCCAACCGCCCATCCAGAAATCCGACACCGATACAAAGAGGCGCATCCACCAATCGCAGCGCTTTTTCCAGATCAGTCGAATCCTGTTCGACAATTCGAAAAGTTGGGATTGACTCAGGCACATCCGCGCGGATTGAGTCCATGTCGCCCAGCACCGCATCTGGTGTGACATCCCAAGCCGTTACGGCGTCATAACCGCCATCGACAGCGATCACTGGTCCCGCGACAGTCCGAGCAAATTCAAGATCTTGATACGCCGCCGGTCCAGCCCCAACCAAGACCACTGGCTCCGAATAAACGAGATCACTCAACGCGCGTTGAGCACCGCACAGGCACCTGCAGGATAACACCCGATACTCGCTGGCGCTTCGCGTCGCCCGGTCCAACCCGGCGTATCCCTCAAACGCCCCGTAACCGGATCACGCTTTGGCGGCGGTGCCACTCGCACAGCGGGGCTTGGCTCATACCGCGAGGTATAAACGGGTTGCGGAGCAGGAATTTGGATAATCGACGGCGAGACCGCAATCGCCTCCAAAACCGTCTCACCCGGCGCAAGATCAATCTGCGCGGCCACAGAGGCCGGATCAAGCTGAGTCCCGTTCACAACGGGTGACGGCACAGGCGTACTTCGAACACTCGCTCGCGATTGGATCGGCTGCACTGCCTCGCGTGCAGGTTCGGGCGATAGGATAAACGGCGTACTGGGATCAATCAGGCCGCTCGCGGTCGGTAAGGGCGCGCTCACGACCGAACCTTCTGACACGGTCATCGCATCGTACATCAGCACGCCAGTCGGTACGCCGCCTACGATGGCGCCCTCTTGCGCCTGTACCGGCAAAGCCAAAACCCCAAGAACTGAGATAAAACTAAGGTTGCGGATCATAATCATCGCCCAATTTCAGAACGCTTGTGTCACGAAGGATCTTACATCAAAGCGAGCTAAAGGTCTTGCGCGATAAACACACGCAAAGTCATGAGAATAAGCAAAAGCACGAGAGGTGAAAAATCTAATCCGCCGGCAGTCGGCAATACCCGCCGGATAGGTGCCAATAGTGGCTCGACCAAACCATTGATTCCATAGTATATTTGACGAACTAAATCGTTTTGCAGATTGATCACGTTAAACGTCACGAGAAGACTAAAAATTACATAGATCAGGATCAGCCAGTACCCAATCGCAAGGATAGAATCGATCAGAAACAGTAACGCATTCATGTCAGCCTCAGGTTTGCCTCGGTTCACGCTGAATATGCGATACGAGACGGCGCAGCAAGACCACGGCGTCCCAAGGGCATCAATCCTTGATTTCCCCCCATAACCCGATAGATCACGCTGCATGGGATTACGCACGCGCAAACTGATCGGAACCCTCGCGATCTTCGCGTGGATGATCGTGTTCAGCCTCGCTGTTATGGCGGTGCTTGGGCGCTTAGATCGACCACATTTTCTGATTGAGATTGCGCTGTATGCTGCCCTTGGTTTCGGTTGGATTTTGCCATTGAAGCCGATTTTCATCTGGATGGGCAAAGCGCCCCACCCTGATTGATGCGGGAATGAGAAAGCCTGCAAGTTTTGGCATTGTTGCCTTCGTGGTGACGGCGATGGCGATCATCGCGACGCAAGAAGCCACCGTCAAACTACTCACAGATCAAGTGTCGATCTGGCAGTTGCATGTCCTTCGTTCGATTCTCATAATCGGCTTTGCATTTGCCGCAGGACACTTCATAGCGAGGCTAGAGGTCAGGCGACTGGAGAGCACGAAATGGGCGATGATCCGCTCGCTCTTTTTCAGCACTGCATTCTTTTTGCTCTATTCCGGTCTGCCGTTCCTGTCGCTGGCACAGTCAGGCGCAGTGTTCTTCACCGCCCCTTTGTTCATCACCTTGTTCGCCGCACTTGTTTTGGGCGAGGCCATCGGACCGCGCCGGATTGCCGCGCTGATCCTTGGTTTTTCGGGCGTCCTCGTCACGGCACAGCCGTGGAACGAGACCATCAACGCAGCAGTCTTATTCCCGTTTTGCGGCGCATTAGCATATGCGGGAGGCGTGATGGTCACGCGCGGGCGCTGCAACACTGAAAGCGCACTCAGTCTACAAATCGCCCATCACAGCCTTTTCGGATTGCTGTCATTGATCGGATTAACCGTCGTACTGATCGTCAAGCCGGATACGGGGCCGGAGGGGGAACTTTCATTCTTGCTGGGCGGTTGGAGAAGCTTCGGCCTTGTTGTCGCGATGTTGATATTCGCAAACGCACTGACCAATTTCGTCGGCGCGTTTATGCTAACCCATGCGTATCAAAACAACGAAGCCAGCAGCATCGCGCCGCTGGAATACAGTTACCTCGCGGTTGCACCGATTCTCGATTTACTGATTTGGCGCGCATTGCCGACGTGGTCGACACTCACCGGGATTATCCTTGTCGCCAGTTCAGGCATCTTTATCGCGATCCGCAGCGCTGAAGTGAAAGACGCTGTGCAGTAAAGTTTCCCCCCAAAAGAATCCCGGATGTGCCGGGATTTCTTCAACAATTCTTTGTCGCTGTTCGCGTCAGTGCATGATCTGGCTAAGGAACAATTGCGTCCGCTCGTTCTGTGGGTTCGAGAAGAACGGTTCCGGCTCGTTCTGTTCAACGATCTGGCCTTCATCCATAAAGATCACGCGGTTCGCCACCTGGCGGGCGAAGCCCATCTCGTGGGTCACGCAGAGCATCGTCATGCCCTCTTCTGCGAGACCGATCATGGTGTCCAGCACCTCCTTGATCATCTCGGGATCGAGTGCCGAAGTCGGCTCATCGAACAGCATAATCTTCGGGTTCATACAGAGTGAGCGTGCAATTGCCACACGCTGTTGTTGACCACCGGAAAGCTGACCCGGATACTTATGCGCTTGCTCGGGAATTTTAACCCGCTCAAGGAAGTGCATTGCCGTTTCCTCAGCTTGCTTCTTGGGCATCTTGCGAACCCAAATCGGCGCGAGGGTGCAGTTTTCCATAATTGTCAGGTGCGGGAATAGGTTAAAGTGCTGGAAACACATGCCAACCTCGCGGCGGATCTCGTCGATCTTTTTCAAATCGCCGGTCAGCTCAATCCCGTCCACGACGATCTTGCCTTGCTGATGTTCCTCCAGCCGGTTGATACATCGGATCAGCGTCGATTTACCGGACCCGGAAGGGCCACAAATCACAATACGCTCGCCGTCATTCACCGTCAGGTTAATATCACGCAGGACGTGGAACGTGCCGTACCACTTGTTCATCTTCTCGATATGGATGGCCACATCGTCGGACACTTGCATCTTTGAGCGATCAATCTCGCGATCAACCATTTCAACATTGGTCATGTGTCAGTTCCTTATCAAACGCGGTCATTTTTGATGAAATTTAGGGATCATCGTGCGTGACCACGTCGGAGCCTGCGCTCCATAAACATCGAGTAGCGGGACATGCCGAAGCAGAAAACGAAGAACAGCGCCGCACAAGTTAGATAGGCGGTGGAATTCGTCACCGGCGAGGACCACGCAGCATCGCTAAAGCTGGTTTGAATCATACCGAGCAGGTCAAAGAGTCCGATAATCAGCACGAGCACCGTATCCTTGAACAAGCCGATAAACGTGTTGACGATACCGGGGATCACAAGGGTCAGCGCTTGCGGCATGACGATCAGGCGCATCTTTTGAGCAAAGCCGAGACCCAGCGAGTCCGCGCCCTCGTACTGTCCTTTCGGAATGGCTTGCAGTCCGCCGCGCACAACCTCGGCCATATAGGCAGAGGCAAACAGCGCGACACCGATCAGGGCACGCAACAACTTGTTGAACTCCGTACCTTCCGGCAGGAACAGCGGCAGCATCACCGAGGACATAAACAGCACGGTAATGAGCGGGATACCGCGCCAGAACTCGATAAAGACAGTCGAGAGAATACGCACGGCAGGAAGCTGCGACCGACGGCCTAGTGCGAGCAAGATACCGATTGGCATCGACGCGATAATGCCGACGAAAGACACAACCAGCGTGACGAGCAAGCCACCCCAGACGTTGGTCTCGACCTCTGGCAAAATCCACAAATGCCGTTCAACTTCCATCGGCTCAGCGGTCAAGCCAAGCATTCCATGTTCATCATGGGCGGCGAGGTGTTCCGGAGACAGGAACTTTTGCGCCTCTCCTGCTGCTGACAGTTCCAGCAGATCCACGAACCAGTGTCCGCCAACAAAGGCGACGATGGCAACCAGCAATGACAGCAGGAAGATCAACTTCCCAGTCCCACGACCAAAGTTCCCAATCGCGGCGTGCCATTCCGGGCGGCTCATCCCGACCAGCGCCATCAGGCCAAAGCCAACGACGCCAATCAGCAACAGTCCAAAGATCACCCAACCGACCGGCAGGGAAATCGCCTCCGTACCACCCGAATAGGCATTAGCGATCATGATCAGCACAGGCACAGCCAAGACCAGCCGGATCATGATTCCCATCAGGTGTCCGGACATGACGAGGAACAACAAGCCAATCGCGCCAATTCCAGCGAGCAGCTTTCCGGCGAAATCGATTGGAGTAGGGAGGCGGATAATCGACCCATCCCCGATCCGGCCAAAACTTCCGCCCTCCGTGAAGCCAAAGCCAGTTGTTGGCCCAAACACGCTCCACAGGAAGTATAGCGCAGCGGCGAACACCAACAACGACAACAGCAAGGCGCTAAAAGCGTTATCCCCGAAAAGCCGCGCAATCAGCCACAGCGCCAATCCAAACGCGGCAATCACCGCAAGCGAAATCCAAAATCCGACGCCGCCCTCTGCGTCACCACCCGTGAGCAATATGTAGGATATGACCGGAAAGACCGTCAGCATGAGGATCGCAACAGCCTTGCGGCCAATTGGACGCACAAGCAGGACATAAAGTGCCCCAACCGCCATTAGGATAAACGCACCAATCGGCACTCGGTCAAAGGTCTGTCCCAGTGGAGAGGCCGTATCAGGATTGTAAACATCGTTCAGCAGCGACACGCCATCATTCGCAATAGGCTGGGTCGACCACCAGAAAAGCAGCACGCCAGCCGCAATCATGATGAGACCCCATAACCAACGGCGTGATACTGCATCCGAAACCAGCCAAGCAGTGCCAACCGCTCCCAAAAGAAAGACAAGGTCCACGCGCCAAAGCGCCGACTCAGGATAGCGCCCGTACATAAACGCTTTCCATTTGGCATCGACGAAGGGCCAACAGGCACCTGACCACCCCGACGGATGCGGGCCAGGTGGGTTTTGATCTTCGGTCAGACAGACCTGCCGTTTCAGACCTTCAGGGTCGCTCCACACTGCGTCAATCAGGGTGAAGCGGATCAACTCCCAAAAGATCGTCACGCCGAAGTAAAGAACCCCAGCGGTTACAATCAACATCAGGATGGACGAAAGCGCAGCACCAATACTGGAAAAATCGCTGACAGAACTAAGAACATTCTGCCTCAGCCATCCTTGCCAACCTACCTGACTAGCAGGGGGTGGGAGTAAGGGTGCATCTTCCGTGCGGACGTAGCCAATATCTGTCATATCCGCCTCCTATCGCTCGACCAGCATCATGCGGGCGTTGAACCAGTTCATAAACGCCGCCGTGCCGAGTGAAATAATCAGGTAAACCATCATCATCATAAAGATCATCTCGATTTCCTGACCCACCTGGTTGAGGGCGGTGCCAGCAAAGATCGAGACTAAGTCGGGATACGCAATCGCAATCGCGAGCGATGAGTTTTTGGTCAGATTCAGAAATTGCGACGTCAGCGGCGGAATGATCACGCGCATTGCCTGCGGGATGATGACTTTACGCAACGTGATTGTTGGACTGATGCCCAGAGCTTTGGCCGCCTCGGTCTGTCCGCCCGGTACCGCGAGAATACCCGCCCGCACAATCTCGGCGATAAAGCTGGCCGTATAAAGCGACAGCGCGAGCCATAGAGCGATAAATTCAGGTTTGATCACCCCACCTTCGCCCGGCACATAACCTGCCTTAATCTTTGATGCCGTGCGGCCCGTTGGCTCGCCATTCGCGTCAAGAATAGGATCGCCGACGTTCAAGAACCGCGCCCCCTCCATCTCAAGCGGCGCACCCATTTGATAAAAGACAAACAAGGGGATCGTAACGATGATCAGCAGACCAACCCAAAACGCGGGAAACTGCCGTCCAGTCGCCTCTTGGCGTTTTTTCGCCAACCACGAAACGGCCCATGCGAGGGCGCACGCCGCGAGGAAGGCCCAAACAACGGTTCCGAAACCCTCGTTGAAAATCGGGTAAGACGTATAAAGCCCGGTGACGTTCATGGGAAACTCACCGAGAAAGCCCATCGACATGCCCGACGCACGCTTATCCGGCAACGCGCGCAACACGACGAAGTACCAGAAGAAAATTTGCAGCAGCAGCGGAATATTTCTCAGAATTTCGACATAAAACGTCGCAAACCCGCGCAACACGACATTTGTCGACAGGCGGAAGATACCCATCAAAAAACCGAGCAACGTCGCAGCAATAATCCCAACGAACGAGATAATCAGCGTATTGATAACCCCAATCCAGAAAACATCCAGATAAGTAGCGACCCCTGCGCGTGCCTCCATGACGAAGGTACCGAGCGTCGTCAAAATAGCAAAGCCACTGGTCTCACCTAAAAACCCGAAACCGGATTTCTTACCCTGCGCGGCGAGGTTGGAGATGGTGTTGTCTAGGATCCAAGCGAAGAACGCGACCACAGCCGTTAACAACAGAACCTGAAAAAGCAGGCCCCGCGCCTTCGGATCATAAAGGAGGGAGGTCAACCCCGCGTCTTCTGTTTCCGAAGCGGTCAGAGAAGCCATGCGTGCCTCAATACTAATGTGAAAAAGTGGGAGGAAAGCTCGTCGCTCTATCCCCCGAATAGAAAAACGCCGCTCTCGGTTAGAGAGCGGCGCGATTTAGATTTAGCGGATTGGTGCCGCGTAGATCAGACCACCATTCGTCCACAGAGCGTTAACCGAACCAGCGCGGTTCAGTTTCAGCGGTGTGTTTGCGCCAACATGTGCTTCATAGCTTTCGCCGTAGTTGCCGACTTGTGAGATGACTTGCATCGCCCAGTCGTTCGACAGGCCGAGAGCTTCACCGAAGTTGCCTTCCGTGCCCAGCAGACGCTTGATACCTGGGTTATCGGAGTTTGCCATTTCAGCAGCATTTGCCGACGTCACGCCAAGCTCTTCAGCGTTGATCATCGCGTTGAGGCTCCAACGAACAATGTTGAACCAAACGTCGTCACCCTGACGAACAACAGGACCGAGTGGCTCTTTCGAGATCACTTCAGGAAGAACGTTGTGTGCGGCTGGATCAGCCAACTTCAGACGTTGAGCTGCGAGGCCCGAACGGTCAGTCGTGTACACGTCACAACGGCCCGAATCGTAAGCTGCGACAACTTCGTCAGCTTTTTCAAACGCGACAAGCTCAAAGCCCATTTTATTAGCACGGAAGAAGTCCGTGATGTTCAACTCGGTCGTCGTACCCGTGTTGGTGCAGATCGATGCGCCGTCGAGTTCGAGTGCCGATGTCACACCAAGGCTCGCAGGAACCATCATGCCTTGGCCGTCATAGTAGTTGACGCCGGCAAAGTTCAGGCCGAGTTGCGTGTCACGGGTCATCGTCCATGTCGTGTTACGCGACAGAATGTCGACTTCACCCGACGAAAGCGCGGTAAAACGTTCTTTCGCTGAAAGTGGCGTAAACTTTACAGCGTTTGCATCGCCGAAGACTGCGGCGGCGACAGCCTTACAAAGATCAACGTCGATTCCGGTCCAGTTGCCCGAATCATCCTGGTTCGAAAAGCCTGGCAAGCCTTGCGAAACACCACATTGAACAGAGCCCTTCGCTTTGACATCTGCGAGCGTATCAGCCGAAGCAGCCGACGCAGCAAATGCCATGCTGAGTGCTGAAAGTGCGCCAAGCGCTTTTTGGAATTTCATCCTTGTCTCTCCCTGAGATTAAATCGACCGTCATATCTGAAACAATTCACGGTGCATTAGAACCTGCATCACTAACGGCGATGGTATCAACAGTCGAGTCCCGACCAAGGCCACCTTTTCGAATGATTTCTATCGAAAATTAATCCTTAGGGGCTCGCAGGCGCGAATCTTACGCAACGTCACTCTCCTTAAAGGAGATTCGCGAAAAGGTGACCGCAAGGTACGGCCATGCTAGCTCGGATGACCAATAGAGGGAGTTCGAGATGAAAGACGGGACAAAGGCAACCCACGCTGGACGGCGCCCCAAGGACTATGACGGCGTTGTTAATCCGCCTGTGATGCACGCCTCGACAATCCTTTATCCGACCGTCGAGCACATGAACCGGGAACGAACAATCCGCGCGGGAGATGCGGTGACATATGCGGTTCACGGAACTGAGACCACATTTGCCTTAGAAAAGGCGATTCAGGCGCTGGAGGGCGGTTATCGCACACGGTTGCAGCCATCAGGCCTCGTCGCCTGTACCCTGCCCTTGCTGGCCTATGCGTCGGCAGGGGATCATGTGTTGATCACCGACAGCGCCTATGGTCCCACGCGCGCCTTCTGCAACGGTATGCTCTCCCGCATGGGCATCGAGGTAGAATATTACGATCCATGCATTGGCGGCGCGATCAAAAGCTTGCTCCGCTCAAACACCACAGTCGTATGGGTCGAAAGCCCCGGCTCTTGGACCTTTGAGGTTCAGGACATTCCCGCCATTGCCGAAGAGGCGCATAAGGTCGGTGCAACCGTCATTATGGATAACACATGGGCTTCGCCGCTTTTTTTCAAGCCGTTCGAGCACGGTGTCGATGTGTCCGCGCAAGCCGTGACGAAATATATTGCGGGTCACTCGGATCTCGTCATGGGCAGCGTGACATGCACCGAGAACGCGTATGACACCTTCCAGCGCGCCCAGATGGAAACTGGCATTTGCCCGTCGCCAGACGATGTCTTCCTCGCGATGCGAGGCATCCGCACAATCCACGTTCGCTTGCCTCATCACATGCAAGCGGGGCTAAAAATCGCAGAATGGCTCTCGAATCGGAAAGAAGTCGCCGAAGTTATCCACCCGGCTCTACCCGGTGACCCCGGTCATGATATCTGGAAACGAGATTTCCTGGGGGCTTCCAGCCTCTTTGCGTTTATACTGAAACCCGAATTCTCCAGCCCTGACAAACAAGCTGCGATGCTGGATCATATGAAATTGTTCGGCATGGGTTTTTCATGGGGAGGGTTTGAAAGCCTGCTGATCCCGATTAATCCACCGAAACTGCGAACCGCGACCAGTTGGCCGAGTAACGGGCGCGCGGAGGGGGCGGTCATGCGAATTCACATCGGCCTCGAAGACGTAAGTGATTTGACCGATGATCTGGATGAAGGTTTTGCGAGGTTACGTGGCGCTTAAAGCGTTTTCTCTCGCAGCCGCCCTTTTTGTTGCGGTGCCAGCACATGCCGAGGGGCTGCGCGTTTTCGCTGCGGCCTCTCTAACCGATGCGCTAGATACTGCGTTGCTGGCCTGCGAAGCCGCAACTGGCCTGTCCAGCACAGGCATTTATGCTGGCAGCGGCACCATCGCGCGACAAATCGAACAGGGCGCCTCCGCCGACATCTTTATCTCCGCCAACCCGCAGTGGATGGACTGGCTGGAAAAACGTAGAATGATCGTGGATGACACGCGCATTGATCTGCTCGGCAATCAGTTGGTGATGATCGAGCACAAGTCGGGCGACGCAAACACGTCGGCCCCGCAACCTTTTGCCATCGCTGATCCCACGACTGTCCCGGTAGGACGTTACACCAAACAAGCTTTAGAGAGCACAGCGGCATGGCCTCCGACATCCGGCCCCCTGATTTATGCAAACAACGTCCGAGAGGTTCTCGCATGGGTCGCGCGGGGTGAAGCACAACGCGGCATCGTTTACGCCAGCGATGCGCAAGCCGAACCGCGTGTTGAAATCGCACACGAATTTTCGAAATCGTCCCATGACCCGATCCGATATCCTGCAGCGATTATCACCGATAACGACACCCCTAACGCAAGACGCCTCCTCGCTTGTTTAAAGGGCGAAGAGGCGTCAAATATATTTCATGACTTCGGGTTCGTAATCTTGAAGCAATAATCACTTATCGCCGCGAGTTTGGCTCCGTCGACTTGCAGGTCGAATTGGACGTCCGTCTCGTAACGCTGCTGCGGCGGCATCCGCTTGTCTTTGCAATTCCCGTCTCTCCGCGCGAAGCTCCTTACGTGCATCGCGTCTAGCAGCCTGAGCGTCATTTCTTTTTGTGCGCGCGTCGGCTTCCCGCTTCTCACGACAGTTTTCGAAACCTTCTGCGCGACACGCAGCTTGACGTTCGTTGCGCGCAACAATCTGCTCAGGCGTCAAATTCCTTCTGTTATATTTCTTGTTTTTCTCGCTTCTTTCCGCGCCTCTGTCGCGTTTGCTCCGCTTTTTTGCAGGATGCTTTTCGTGAGACTTGTGCCCGCCATCGTGGCGATGGCTATAGCCGCCATGTGAGTGAACGACTAGCGACGTCCCATATCCGCCATAGTAGGCCGGGGTATAGAAAGGATCTGGGTCATAAAACGGGTCTTCATAAACCTCGACGACTTCGTAATAGCCGCCTCCACCATAAGAAGGATCAGCGACAAAATTACCGGGGGCAGCATTGGAAAACTGTACATCGTTCGCGGAAACATTGCCGGGCGAGTAGGCAGCGGGTGAAGAGACGCAGCCGCTTACCAAAACCCCGATGCCAGCCATTGCCAACCACTTCGCTGAATTCTGAATCGACATATTGACCTCTTTCCATCTCGCTTTCGAATGGCGCTGCACTCAAAACTGCAACTCCAGCGTCCATACTATTATTAACGTCGATCTCGCCAGATTCCGGCGGAATTTTCCGAATTTCCCTTAGATATGGAAGCTCTGGCGGCAATTCCACGACAGGAGCTTAAGCAAAAATCTTGCCACCACAACAAATAACCAACTGATATTACGTTCTTTTCAACCATCCGCCGGGACAAGCTGTTACCGTTAACCACGTACCAACCAGATTAAAACAAATCCGAAGGCTGCGATCCCCAACGCGATCTTTCGCCGCTGATCCGTTGGTAGCGACATAAACTCCGTTATCGCCTGTTTCGCACCTTCAGGGAACGCCGCATAGGCGACCCCTTCGATCATCGCAGCCAAACCCAAGGCCGTCAGAAAGTCAGACCAATCCATCGCAGACGCCTTTTTGATACGCTTGAGTGATCAAACTTGCGGTCTCGCAGACAGACTTCCAGACCTTTCTTCGCTCACCGCGCCAAAAAGGCGCCCTCATCGCTCAATCGAGTGATTCTGCAGGCTTAGATTTATCGACTGGATAGTCGAAAAACTGCCATCCATCCGTGCCATCGGGATACCAAAAGACGTGAGTAAACCCGTATTCCGTATAGGCGCGCTTTGCGGCATTCCATGACATCCAGCAATCGCGCAGACAAAAAAACAAGATCGGCGTGTCCTTGTCCTCTGTCGCGGCCTTTAGATGGGTTCGGAAATACTGCTCAGTCTGCTTCGCCAGACGCCCGTAGCCGACATTGGGCAACCAGATAGCATCCGGAATACTATAGCGCGGCTTTTCCCGGAAAATTGTACCCTCCGGTAATTTGGGTTTAGGCGGCTTGGGTAGAACGTCAAAGAAGACCACCTTGCCTGTTTTCCACAGAGCAAATGCGGCATCGTCATCAACAACCGTCACCCCTTCTAACTCGTCGGGGACGGGCGAGCGATAGTGATCCATCTTATAATTAGTCTGAGCAGACGCTACCGACACCGCACACGCCGCCCAACAGAACCACGCGAGAGTGATCCAACGAGACCTCATGGCTCCTCTTTGCGCTGAACGCCGTCACCCATTTCTGTGAGCAATGGCAGACCATAGTCGCTCAAAATCCCATCAATCTCAGACTGATTGCGGCGGATCAGCGAATTCAGTTTGCGCTTCCAGACCAACTCCCCCGGCCTGACACCCATCGTAATCCTGTAAAACATACGCGGCGCGCCAGTTTCCTCTAGCAGCGGCACCATCGTAAGCTCGTGTTGTTTGGCGAGATTTCCGCCGATTGGTCCCCACAGAACAGCAGCGTCAATCTCTTCCGCCAACAGGTCTTCGATCATAGTGTCCGACGGCGATTCAACGCGCCGATCCACCATCAACCGATAGCCTTTCGCATCGCCAATCAACCCATATCGCGCCATATGCGTTGCAGGCGGCGCTCCCGCCATCACGCCAATCCGCTTTCCCTTCAGCCGCTCATCAGACAGCTTCGTTACCTCGGAAAGCAGGCTATCAGGTTTCGTGACAAATACGTATGAAGAGACATAGTAGTGATTGGTGTTCAGAACCAACTCATGCCCCTGCGCGTAACCAATCACGACGTCGCAGCGTTTCTCACCCAATGTTTTTCGAACAAAACCCACCGCTTGCGGGAACCAGAAATACCGCAGTGGCAATTCTAGCTTCTCCGCGATCAGTTCTGCGATCTTGTTCTCGAAACCCTCCCCTGCCTCGTTGGAAAACGGCATATTGGCCGGATCAGCGCACACCCTTAGCGCCGATTTCGCAACGAGGTCTGAGGTCTGCGCCTTCGCATATGTCAGGGAAAAGCTGCTGAGGACTACGGCAAGACTAGCCCTCCATGCAAGCATTTTCGTTTTCCTTAAATGTCGCGGATTTCTTGTGTTTCTTGCCGGGTCTTCCGCGCGCCAAATCTTCCGTGCCGCGCGCTTTTAGATAGACGTAAATGTCATCCAGATAGCACATGACATTTCTGTTTGTGCCAAAGGACGGCATCACGCTATTGGAGGCCGCGCCGACCTTCTTGCGACCATTCACAACAACATCGACAAAATCATAGTAATCCATGTCGAGGGCCGATTTCTTCAACGCCGGTGCGTAAGATGATCCTTCGCCATCAGGGCCATGACATACATGACATTCCGAGTGGTAGCGCCGAAATCCGGAGAAGGTGTACCAGTCAACTGTACCGTCTTCGTCAACGTTGAAAGTCGGGATGTCGTCCTCGGTAAAGAATTTCCCATCCTCTTCATATGAGACGGAAATGTTGTCCGGTTTTTCGTCGTCTTCAGATTTCGTTTCGTCAGCGAAAGCCGTCGTAGAAAGCAAGAAAGGAACGATCAAGCCAAACCGATAGGCAAAAGAGGCAATCGTTTTCATTGTGGGTTTTCCTCCATGTGAGACGCTTTTTTAGGCCTCTTATCATCTTTTCTTACGGGCAGGTTCGACCCGATAGGTATAAAAAGAGCCCAGCGCACAAGTGGCGCTAGGCTCCAGTCTACATGTCAAATTTCGACATTAATCGGGCAGGGCAAAAACGGTCAGTTGACCACCCAGCGCAGTGTAGTTGCTCAGCGCGGCGTAACCGCCCACAGCGCCCAATCCGTCATTCGGGTTAGTGAGGCCAGCCGCAAGACCGATACCAGCCCAGCCGCCAATACCTGACAGGATACCGACATACTGCTTGCCTTTATGTGTATAGGTCATCACGTTGCCGATGATGCCGGAAGGGGTCTTGAACTTATAAAGTTCTTCGCCCGTCTTCGCGTCAACCGCCTTGAGATAACCTTCTAGCGTGCCATAGAAAACGACGCCGCCAGCGGTCGCAAGTGCACCGGACCAGACTGAGAACTTCTCAGGTAGGCTCCAAACGATTTCGCCCTTGATGTTATCCCAAGCGATGAAGTTACCCATACCGCCATGCGAGTCTGGCGCCGGATACATTGCCAGTGTCGCCCCGACGTAAGGCTGACCAGCGGTGTACGAAACGCGGAATGGTTCATAGTCCATGCAAACGTGGTTCGTTGGAACATAGAACAGCTCGGTTTTTGGGCTATATGCTGCAGGTTGCTGATCTTTCGATCCCAGCGCCGCTGGACAGATACCCGTCGAGTTTACATCCTCGCCGTTTTGTTCGGTGGAGTACTCCGCCACAACCATTGGCCGACCATAAGTCTCGCTGTCAGGGTCCATATCAACACCCGACGTCCAGTTCACGGCGGGGTCGTATTTTTCTGCAACAAGCAACTCGCCGCTCACGCGGTCCAGCGTGTAGCCAAGGCCATTCCGGTCAAAGTGGGTTAGCAATTTACGATCTTCACCGTCAATTTTCTGATCCGTCAGGATCATTTCATTGATGCCGTCGTAATCCCACTCATCGTGAGGCGTCATCTGGTAAAACCATTTGGCCATCCCGTCATCAGGGTCACGTGCCATGATAGTCATCGACCATTTGTTGTCGCCGGGGCGCTGTGCCGGGTTCCAAGTCGATGGGTTGCCGGTTCCGTAATAGAAGAGGTCAGCTTCCGGATCGTAGGAGTACCAACCCCACGTCGCGCCGCCACCAATTTTCCATTGATCACCTTCCCAAGAATTCAGCGAGCTGTCTTTGCCGACTGGCTTCCCAAGGTGCGTTGTTTTCTCAGGATCGACGAGCATTTCGTCGTCTGGTCCCATCGAATACGCGCGCCATTCACGCTCGCCCGTTTCCATGTTGTAGGCCGTGACATGCGAGCGAACGCCGAACTCACCGCCAGAGATCCCAACAATGATCTTGTCCTTCACGGGCAGAACCGTCGCCGTGTTCGTCTCACCCTTTGACGGATCGCCGTTGACGGCGGTCCACTTGACCTCGCCGGTTTTCGCATCAAGGGCAACAATCGTCGTATCGGCCTGATGCAAGAAGATCATGCCATTGGCTTGAGCAAGGCCACGGTTGACGGTGTCACAGCACATCACCGGGATCACATCCGGGTCTTGCTTCGGCTCGTATTTCCAAATGATCGCGCCGTCGTTGTTTAGATCAAGCGCGAAAACATTGTTCGGGAACGGCGTGTGGACATACATAATGTCGCCCAGCACCAGCGGGGAGCCTTCGTGCCCACGCAAGACGCCCGTCGAGAACGTCCACGCTGGCGCGATCCGCTTCACATTGTGGCGGTTAATTTGCTTGAGTTTAGAATATCGCGTGTTGGCGTAGTCACCAGTTTGGATCGACCATTTATTCGGGTCAGCGATATCGCTTATCAGCCCGTCATTTGCCGAAACCGTCCCAGCACATAGGACCACAGCCATCGTGCCGCCGATCAGCAGTCGTTTCATCATATTCCTCCCGTGGGTTTATAGTCGCCCTTCCAGCACAGCTAAGCACCGGCGGACGTTTTGGACACACACTCGAAGTTTGATCGCAAGCTGCCGGTTGAATCCGGCATGTCGAATTACTGAGTCTTAACGCTTGTCCGTAGATTGGGCTACGTCAAGCCCACGTCGCGCATGTTCTCGCGTTGCAAAACGAAACTTCAAATATCAAGATTGTAATTTTTTCTATTTTTTCAATTTAGTAAGTGAAATTTCTTCGAGATTTTCTAGTGAACAGTTCGCGATTTTTTCGTTCATTTTTTTCGGTCAATCCATCTGTGTACGAACAGCATCGCGTATTTCCTTCTCGATGCGCTTCAGATCCGGCATCGATGTCAGGTGGCCAAAGACCACGCGGTCAATATCCAGCAGCGCATTTCGCATTGACGCAACATCGCCTTGTCCCCGACCGATCAAACGAACAATCGCTTGCCGGGCAGCAGCCGTATCATCGGATGCTGTAGCGTACTTCAATGCAGTCAAATCTGCATCGGGCCGAAACCGAGGTAGCCATCGTTTTAGGGTCCATCGCCTATCCCGCATTTTTCCGGACATTAACAAGGTAAAACCCACAATAAAACCAACCAACAGACCAAACGGCATAACCATGCTAGCACCGCGCAGTGATGTGGGCGCGGTATCGCTCGTGGACGTCTTTTCTAAAAGAGCCACAACAGAATCTGCATTGGCCTCCGCGAGATACGACGCCACCGCCTCTTCCGTCATGGCAATCCGTTGCGCGGCGAGGAGGATTTCCCGATGCTCACGCAGCTTAGTATCAAAGTAAGGGATGCGGACCGGTTTCAAATAGGCAGAGGGCGGATTTTCGGGCCGCACGGTCCAACGCCAAAACACACGCGTCACGGGACCGCGACGATAAAGACGGGTCATCCGCACTTCGGGGTGCGGAAAGACAAACGCACCAGCCGAGCCAAGTTCAGGCATTGGCGGCACTTGCTCCGGTAAGGTGCCTTCAACTGTCAGTGTCACAACACGCAATGCCCCCTCTCCCGTTCCAAGTTTGTCGGGGGAGTTACTCCAACGATCATCGACCCTGATTTGGCGCACGGGCAGCCACCAATCCTCGGACGGCGGGCGTTCCGTGACCTCAATCGACAAGGTGTCCGACTTAAGTTGATGCTCAAAACGCCTGCCATTCTGCGTCCAGAGTTCCAGCTCATGAACGAAAGGCTGGATGTCGATTAGTCCGACCCTGTTTGGGAATAACGCAATCACCCGCTCGTATTGTAAGATCTCCCCGCCTTGGCTCGTGTCCTTAGACCATTTGTCCTCGCCCAGTTGCATCCAGTCAAAACCGTCAAGGTCCGATTGACGCAATGTCTCGCGAGCAACACGAATCTTATAGAACCCGCGTATCTTCAACAGGATCATCTCGCCCGTGTAGAGCGGGCCGGATCGTTCCTCGAAGGACAATTCAAGCCGCAAATCATCCGGTTCGACCGTCTGCGCCGAAACGGTCGTTGAAAAGAGCCACAGCAACAATGCCAGAAGAAACCTCACCACGGCTCCTCTGCTTTTGGCACGCCCAACCCCGCAGCACGGCGGCGTTTTTGTTCCGCCGCCAACCGAGCCGCGAGAAATTTTCCCGGTTGATCGGGCAGTGTCGTCAACCATTCGTCGCTCGCGGCGACAAACATGTCGTCAAACCGTTTTGAGACTTGCCGTAGTCCCGACTCAGTCTTTACTTCGGGGGCAAAAATGTCGGTTGCCGTGCCATCACTTTCGGCCCCATCACCGATGGCGCTCGCTCCACCTTGAGCTTCGGGCGCTTTCAGCGTCGGACCATCGCGCTTTTCCCTTTCAAAATCTGCAAAGGTCAAATCGAGCTTAGTACCGCTATAGATCGACACGAGGAGCGCAAAATTTGCCCGTGCATCCGCGTGGTTCGGATTTCGTACCAGCAGATCGTCATAGGCTAACAAAGCCTCGGCATATTCACCGTTCAACGCATGAGCGGTCGCAAGGTTATAGGTTTGAGACGGCCCTGCATTCTCAAAGAGTTCTACCGCCTCGCTGTGCCGACCACTGTGCGTTAGGGCGACACCGCGCATGACAGGATCGTCTGACAAGACCGCAACAACATCAGGCAGGCCAACGCGCAAGGCCAACCTAGCAAACGCATCTCCTTTGCTCAGCGCCGCCGTCATGACCAGCACCGCACACGCCGCCAGAGGAACCCATCCACTCCAGCGCATCACGCCCGCCGCCGAAAAAGTGCCAATGCCGGAAGGACCGCGAATAACAGCAAATAGCGTCCGAAATCTCGTTGCGTCTGAACCGCGTCGTCTAAGGCACGCAGGCGGCGTTGCAATCCTTGCCTAAGCGCGCGCGTTATCGGCGAGGGATCAAGCAGATCACCGCCCGCCCCGCCGCCGATCTCCGCCAACCCCATCACGTCACCGCGCCTACCCGCTGATGCACCCTCAACACGAGAGGGGACAAAAACCGTTGAGAGCGGAATATCCGCATCCTCCAGCTTTCGCGCTTCGGTTCGTGCAAGGGGACCAAACCCACCGCCATCCGTTATCAACACGATATCGCCGAGGACGATCTCCGCTTCCTTGATCATGCGCCCAGCCAGAGAGAGCGCACGCTCAGGCCGCGACCCTGTGTCCGGAACCGTTCGCTCATCCAAAAAGGCAATTGTTTGCCCTAGCGCAGCAGCATCCGACGTAAAGGCGCTCGCGCGATACGCATCGCCGCCGTAAACGACCAATGCGACCTGTCGGGAACCAACGCTCTGCGCGACGAGGCGCGCAACGGTCTTGGCATCTGTGAAACGCCCCCCTTCCACCATCGACCGCGAAAGATCGACCACAATCACGACACCATCCAGATTCCGAAACGCGACACCGTCATGTCGCTCTTTTGCAGGTCCGGACAAGGCCAGCGCAATCAACCCTGCGGCCACCGGCGCAAGCCATTGCGTTTGCCGGGCCCCACGCGATACTTTGCCGAGCCGATCAAGCGCCGCCATCAAGGGAGCATCAACAGCCTGATCCCACGCGCCGAGGCTTTCCCTCCGGCGAGCATATAAGACGGCGATTATCGCGAGCACGGGGAGTGCCAACAGCCAAACAGGTCGCAACAACTCATATCCAAACACACTCATCATGCGAGCGCCCGCCGATCAAAGAGGACGCCGAGCGCAGCTAAAAACGCCAAGAACCCAGGCCAAATCCAAAGATCGCGGTAAAATTCTGCCACCGGCCCAATCCGGTCTGACCCTTCCAGCCGATCAATCTCTTCTGCGACCTGTTGCAGATCCGGCGTGGTCTTCACACGGAATGCCGTTCCACCGCTGATCCGTGCAATTGCGGTCAGAGTCTCGCTGTCCACTCCGCCTTTTTGTGCGCTAACACCTACGCGCAAATCCTCCGGTCCCAAGGCAATCGTATGGACGCGAATATCAAGGCTCTTCGCGAGCTGAGCCACATCGCGGGGTTTCGCTGCACCGGAATTATTCACTCCGTCAGACAGCAGGATCAACACCTTTGAAACCGCATCCGATGTGTCCAGCCGCTTCAACGCCAATCCGAGCGCGCTGCTAATACCGGTTGCCCGGCCGGAAATTCCAATCGTCGCTTCGTCAATGGCTGCCGCTACCGCCTCAACGTCATAAGTCTGCGGCGTCGCAAAATACGCTTCTGACCCAAACAAGATCAATGCCAAGCGATCCCCCCGTCGACGGCGCACAAACGCGCTGGCCACGCGCTTCACGACATCGACGCGCCGCGCTTTTTGGCCATCCAATTCGAAATCCTCAGTGATCATCGAGCCGGAAAGATCAAGCGCGATCATGATTTCGCGACCTGATACCGGCGTCGCGAGAGAGGGAACAACAACTCGTGGTCCGGCCAGCGCGATCACGAGCGAAAACCACAACAGCGCAGGCAGGCCCCAACGCCTTATACCAGAGGAGGAACCTCCCTCCCCCGAAAAGTATCCAAGGATTGTCCCCGGTACGATCAGAGCACTGCCCCGCACACGCACGACGGGCAGAATCCATATCGTCAAAAGCGGCAGCGGCAACAGCAGCAAAAATAACGGTGTTGCGAAACTGGGCATCTATCGTATCGCCCGCCGCAGCGATGACGCTAAATCATCGTCAAATGCGGCAAGATCAACCACAACACCGGGGCGATACAATGCCTGCCGCAAAGCCTTCGCGTTTCCTTTGGCGAGGAAACCATCGAGACGGTCGTCAACCCGTTGCAGCGTATCTCCCTCACCATCCGGTAAATCGCTGCCAAAATCGAGCAACAGCCGTGCTCGGGCGGCCAATCCTTTGTCGCCGTCAATCTGTTTTATCGCCGCCAATCGTTGCAACGCACGTTTCTCAGGAGAAAATTCACGGGTAGAAAAAATCGTGATCAATTTCACCACAAGCCACGCACCCAGCACTCCAAGAGCCAGAGCGATAGCTCCGTCAGAAATCAAATTTCCCGGCGTAGCTGGTGGATGGTGAAGCCCCCGTAACTCAGCAAGAAGGTCAGCCTCCATCGTTCGATCATCCCTTTCCGACAAATCGATCCGGCGCCTGCGATGCGTCAACCTCATGCACCGGAATACCCAGCTCGGACAGGCGCGACGCAACGCTGATCACAGACTTCACATCGTTACGGTGCACCAACCCAACCCCAACACGACCTGTCTCAGACTCGAATGGATAAGCCCCCGCTTTAGGGCTTTGCTCAAACGCATCGCGAAGATGCAGCACAGACAAGGCCACCCGATGCCCAAGCGCCGTGGCAGCTCTCTCCCAATCATCTCCCGGTTCATCAAGGCTTGACGCGAGAACCACCGACGCGCCGCGCGGCGCGATCTGTCGTATCATCCTTAAGCACTCATCTAGTGGCTGAGGTTTAAGCTGTGGTGTCTCGACTTGCTGATCGAGCGCGATACGATGCGCTTTCACCAACCCGCCGACCACGGCAACCATCGCCCGTTCGCGCCCACGGGCGGGCACGAAGGTAGGTTCGGCACCGCTCAACGTCATCAATCCAACACGGCCTCCTTCGCCGATAGCGCGCCACCCTACCAATGCGAGCTGCTCAGCAGCGGCGACTGACCGAAAAGCGCGTCGCGTTCCCCAAAGCATCGGCGCACGAAAATCGGCAATCAGCAGCGTTGTTCGGTCCCGCTCGTCCTGAAACGTCCGTACATGAGGGACCCCCGTGCGAGCAGTTGCATTCCGGTCAATATGGCGAATGTCATCGCCGTCTTCGAAAGCCCGGATATCAGCAACCTCCAATCCACGACCGCGCCGCTTGTGCACAAATCCACCCGGCATTGCCGTTAATGACGAAGCCGTGCCAGCCCCGTCCCCCGCCGAATGACGAAGTGCAAGAAGGTCATCCGCACGAACAGAAACGCCGGGGGCTTCGAGGACATTCGCCATCACAACGCCGGCACGTGCTCTACCAGTTGGCTAATCACACCGCGCGGTGTCTCGCCATCGGCCGTTGCCCGCCATGTCAGGATCAGACGATGCGCCAACGCATCCTCAGCCAAAGCGCGCACGTCCTCAGGCGTCGCAAAGTCACGGCCGGACAGCCACGCCAGCGCCTTGGCTCCAGCCGCAAGCGCAAGCGAGCCGCGCGGTGACACCGGATGTTCGATCAATCTCGCCAATTCCGGTGCCAGTTCGCCCCCGCGCGTCGCAGTAACAAGCCGTACAATATAATCTTTCAACGTCGAGGAAACGTGGACCTGCGCCAACTCATGGCGCGCTTCGAGGATACGCTCAACTGAGAGCCGATCCATCAGCACAGACGAACCCGTAGCCGTCTCCTGTTCGACGAGATCGAGAATCGCGCGTTCTTCGTCAGCGTCCGGCGGGGTGACGACGATATGCAGCATGAACCGGTCAAGCTGTGCCTCCGGCAATGGAAACGTGCCTTCGTGCTCGATTGGGTTTTGCGTGGCGACCACCATAAACGGATCAGGCAAAGAATAGGTCTCTCCGGCAACTGTCACCTGCCCCTCGCCCATCGCCTCCAACAACGCCGATTGAACTTTGGGCGGCGCGCGGTTGATTTCATCCACGAGTACAAGTCCATGAAACACAGGGCCGGGAACAAAATCGAAAACGCCACTATTGGGGCGAAAAACTGAGGTTCCGGTCAGGTCCGAGGGCATCAAATCCGGCGTACACTGAATTCGGGCGAACCCGGTATCCAGACCATCAGCCAACAGCTTAGCAGCGCGGGTTTTCGCCAGACCGGGCGCGCCCTCGACCAGCAAATGTCCACCTGTGAGCAACCCGACTAAAAGCTTTTCGATCAAGGGATGCCGCCCGATGAGTCGCGCTTCCATCCCTCGCGCAAGCGCGGCTACGTGAGATTGTAATTCCGTTGGCGCCGCGTCACTCTTATCCAGCATGTGTGGCCTCGCCCCTCAAAAAAGGTCGTATCGCCTGAGGAATAGTCTGTCCTGCAACGACCAGAACGGCAAGCCCAATTGGTTCGCGAACGTAGGCTCCCAAATCCGCAATCAAGGCAAGGATGTGTGATCTGTTCCAGACTTGTCAGATGTATGTGCGGATGCAAGGCTAATCCCATTGAAGGCTTGCAGTCGAACAATCGGGGACCAGGATGATCAAACGAAGGCAAGTGTTGTTCGCCGGGCTCGCGATGCTGAGCACGGCGGCTTTCGCAGGAACGCTGACGGGGACCGAAATTCTGTTCGGATCTGCAAGTTTTGACGATGTCAAGGCTGGAACGACCTTGAGCTACACTCACAAACGCTCAGCCGACGAGAAAATACCGGTTCGTGCGATCTCCGACGGACATATCGTCGTTAATCGAATCGACAACGAAGACGGTGCAGACAAGACCATTGTCACACTCAAGCAAGGCGAGGGAAAACGTCAGCTTGAGCATTTACCCGCGGACCGAGGTAATCCGATATTCGTGGTCTTCCTCGAATCCTCCGTCTCTTCCGTTACCTTCGCGACGAAAGGTAGCCCATTTTACATTCGCAATCGGATCAAAGATGCCTTTGCGTCGGGCGGGGAAGTTTCCTCGGGAACCGTTGAGGTGGACGGTGAAGAAATTGACGCCACACATATCGACTACCGTCCCTTCAAGGGGGACCGGAATGCCGAACGGATGGGCGCGGCCTTCGAAAACCTGTTGGTGCGGTTCACTCTATCGGATGACGTGCCCGGACATTTCGTCGAGATGACGACGGTAGCCAAGATAGATGAAACAGTCTTTTTTATCGAGGAAGTCCGCTTTGACGCCACAGAGCAGAAAGAGAAATGATGTGATCTCGCGAATGATCCAAATTTCGGCACTTTGTCTTTGCGCCGCCACGCCGCTTCACGCGCAAGTCGCCAATGACTACCCGACCGAGGCGCGGGCCGATTACGTGTTCGGGTGTATGGCTGTGAACGGCCAGACGAGAGATGCGCTTACGCGCTGCTCTTGTTCTGTCGATGTCGTCGCATCTATCCTGCCTTACGAGCAATATGTTGAGGCAGAGACCGTCCTGTCCATTCGACGCCTGCGAAGCGAGCGCACAGCCGCACTACGCAACGCGGAAGGTGCCAAGAACGCAGTGGTAGATTTACGCCGGGCGCAGGCCGAAGCCGAAATCCGATGTTTTTAGAACAACGCCAAGGCTAGATAGCGGCGTCCCTGATCGGGAAGGACTTCTCAAATTTTCCGCCATCAGTATCCGTCGCCCGCACCGAAAATTCTTGTGCGCCGTTTCTGTCGTATTTGAAGCGGAAGACGGGGTCTTCACTAATCGAAATGCCTGCTTCCATCCGGAAAACCAGATCATCGCCCTGCTTGACTTCCATCTCATTCACGAAAAACGCGGGAATGAAAAGTTGGGTAAGCTGGTTCATCTGCATCCCCGAAAAATTCGGATGACGCATCATGACCTTTGCTTCGCCGCGTGCGGTCGACAACTTCGGTGCCTCTTCCTGTTTTTGGGAGGAAAAGAACCGCATCTTCATCTTGCCTGCGTTGGCAATGGACGTATCCATGTCTTTGAGTGCTGGTGCAGAGCAGCCCCCCGATGCTTTGACAAAACGGCCTGCCATATAGAGCTGACCGTCAGACGCCTCAACAATCGCACGCACATTGGAATAGAGGTCAATCCGGATGCGGGTTTCCAGATCAAGCGACCCCATTGCGTCGCCGAACACAAACTCCGCAACCACAGGTGCCGGGTTTTCATCAACAATCAGCGTTAGCCGTTCGATGGTAAGATCAGTTTCCGGATCTTGCAGGATCGTGACAGGCACAATTGCCGCATCATGCGCCCGATACGGGGCGTCCAGCGTAAAAACGCCGGTCGCATCCTTGATTTCACGTTCCTCGAATACGTCGCCTCGCAGTTCTTGCCACGTTTCACCATCCTTGAGCGGATTCCTGATTTCGTCTGCTGAAACTGGCAAACAGAGGGACAAAACGGCGAGCGCAGAAACAAATCCGATTTTCGCAAACATGAACTGAACTCCATATTTTGAAACTTGTTTTCCCTGCTAGACTAGCCTGAAATGGGAGAAAAAGTCATCACGATGCAAAATTACATGGGTTTAGTGTGAAAAATCAACAGCATGCCGATGTTTGAACTCGTTGTCCTCGCCTGTCTCAGCGGCGAAAAGGCAGATATTTGCGCGCCGCGACTGCTGCCATCACCTGTCGCATTGTCGCGGTCTGCTTGCGAAGCCACTACGGAAGAACGCACGCAGCGTTGGTCTAAAACCTACCCCAATCTGAGCATTCAAAGCACCAAATGTCTGCCACGGGGTGAGGTCGCAGAACCGCTCAAACTCACTCAAGTTGAGGACGGGATTTATGTTCACGAAGGGATGATTGGTATCCCAAACGCGGACAATGCGGGAGACTTGGCCAATCTTGGCGTCATCGTCGGAGATGACAGCGTCGCCGTAATTGACGCGGGGGGTACGCGCGCGGTTGGCGAGCGGCTCTACCTCGCCATTCGCGCTTTGACTGACAAGCCAATTTCAACGCTGATCTTCACGCATATGCACCCCGACCATACATTGGGCGGGTCCGCTCTCGTCGAAGCGGGGGCTGAAATTGTTGGGCACAAAAAGCTGGATCGCGGGTTGCGGGCGCGGGCACAAAATTACGAAGCCAGCCTTGCTCAGTTAATTGGCGATCAAGGCTTTCTCGGCTCACACGCAGTCTTTCCATCCAAAGGCATCAAGAAGCATGAGGAGATTGATCTCGGCGGACGTATCCTCGACCTTCGAGCGTGGCCGACCGCGCATACGGACAATGACATGACGGTCTTCGACCGGCAAACTGGAACGCTATTCGCGGGCGATCTGGTGTTCGTCAATCACACGCCCGCTTTGGACGGGTCGCTGCTGGGTTGGCAAGCTGTCTTGGAAGACTTCGGCAACGACATCAAAAAAGTGGTGCCGGGTCACGGACCCGCCTCCATCGTTTGGCCCGAAGGCGGAAAGGCTTTGCAACGTTATCTTCTTATCCTGACCCTCGACACGCGCACCGCCATCGAGAAAGGCGACAGCATCAGCCGCGCCGTGAAACGAATCGGCGAGAGCGAACGCGAGAATTGGGAATTGTTCGACGAATTCAATCCCCGC
>CAZJWF010000014.1:0-39926 GCA_964549375.1 uncultured Neomegalonema sp. | reverse complement strand
AAGCTAACCTAGACGGGTAAAGTTAAGAGATTGTGATTAATAATTGTTTATTTAGGTGTTTTTCCGAAATGATTTTTGCAGTTCAGGCTATGCGCTGCACCGCGCAATCAACCGCTCGATAAAGGCACTGCCAGCTTTGATCTCATCCAGCGTGATATACTCATCGGCCTTATGCGCGCGGTCGATACTGCCCGGGCCGATGACGACCGTCGGAATATCGGCCATTGTCTGAAATAGACCGCCTTCTGTGCCATACGCGACCTTGGCGTGGTCATTACGCTGCGCGAGTGATTTGGCCAGCGTTACCACCTCGGCATCTTCGGCGGTTTGCAGCCCCTCAACGCTGGTCAGTATCTCAAAATCGATTCCCGTATCGGGGTTGATCGCCTGCATTGCGGACACCAATTCGGCGTTCGCATAGTCAATCACTTGCTGAACCAACGCGGCGGGGTCGTCTTCTGCGATGGTACGGAATTCGAAATCGAAAGTGGCGTGCTCGGGTACGATATTGAGCTGCGTCCCACCTTGGATTAGCCCCACATGTCCCGTCGAGTGTACACAGTCATAGAGCAGATCGCGCGCGCCCTTTGCGGCCAGCTCCCGTCCCATCTCCGAGATATACACGACCAGTCGCGAAGCATATTCCACCGCATTCACAAAATCAGGCGCGAGGGACGAATGTCCTGCCTTTCCGCGCACAACGACCCGGACAGAATGCTTGGACTTGTGGCCGGTGACGACTTGCATCCCCGTCGGTTCACCGACGATGCAGGCGCGGGGGCGCACGGGCCAGTCGGCAATGTCTTTGATCGCCCCGCGCACGCCGATGCAGCCAACTTCCTCGTCATAGGACAGACAGATATGCAGCGGCGTTTTCAGATCAGCGGCTAACATTTGTGGCACGGCAGCCAATACACAAGCGCCAAAGCCCTTCATATCTGAAGACCCGCGCCCATACATTTTATCATCGATTACTGTCGCTTCGAACGGATCGGTGGACCAAGGCTGGCCCTCGACCGGCACGACATCGACATGGCCTGACAGAACGATTCCCGGCACACCGTCGGGGCCAATCGTCGCCAGCAAATTCGCTTTTTCGCCAGTCTCGTCATAGACCCGCCGCGACTCGACCCCCAGCTCACTCAGATAGTCTTCGACCCATTCGATCAGGGGTAGGTTAGATTTGTGACTGACAGTATCAAACGAGATCAGCGTTTTTAGGATGTCGGCGGCGGAATGGGTCATGCTTGCGGGACTTTCTGCGATGGCTGTGCCTAAATGCTTGGGGTGTATCGCCCGACCCGTCAAGGAATCCCATTGGTGATCCATCTCCGGCCCATCTATTTGCTCGGCAAAAACTACGATCTATTCGTATTGATTGGCACAATGCTGATTGGATTGGTCGGGGCGTTGCTAGCGCAATGGATCGGAGCGCCGCTGCCGTGGCTGCTCGGCTCGGTGGTTGCCGTGGGCGTGGCGGCGCTCGTCGGCGTGCGGATCGCATCCGCCCGGTGCAGTTTCTGATCGAAGCCATCACGATGGGCGAGCAACACGGCGCAGACATTCGACTGCTGAATCTGCTGCAGCTCTTGCGGTTGATTATCTGTGTTCTCGTGGTGCCGACCGCATTCATGCTGATCGAAGGCGGTGCTGTGGGCAGCGCTTCTGGCATTGAGATTCAAGGCCCCGGCGCGCTCGGCACGATTGATGCGGTGATCTTGTTTGCGGCAGGTATTTGGGGTGTGTTGTTCGGGCGCTGGGTGGGCTTGCCTGCGGCGATTATTACCGGACCGATCTTACTGAGCGGTGCCGCGCATCTCGCCGGTCTGACCGATGCTGCCCCGCCGGGATGGATGGTGGCGATGACACAGCTCGTGGTTGGATTTGACCCTCGGCATTCGTTTTGCGGGGCTGAGCAAGGAAGAAATCGGTCTTGGTCTGATGCTCACCGTAATCAGGGTCATCATCGCTCTGACCTTCGTGGTGGTTCTCGGCATGATCCTGAGCAACATTATCGGTGAGCGTATCGACGCCGTCGTCCTCGCCTTCGCTCCCGGCGGCGTTGTCGAGATGTCGCTGATCTCCATCTCCCTGGAAATCGGTTGGCGTGAGAACGAAGACTTTTGTTTTTGATGCGAGACCTAAGCTCGTCGCAATTCTTCCGAGTACCTTACCGCCCGGTGTTGATCCGAGCGACCATCGATTGCGAGAAATTGCAAAAGTGAAAAAGCTGATGCCAAAGTCAGAGTTTGAGTACGAGGCTATGGATCCTGTGCGCATCGAGTGTGATCGAACTGGAATATTGTGGGGAGGAGACGGCAAGGAACGCTGTCAGATCGTCCCGTAAATACTGGAACTAGCTTGGTTAATAATGTCCGAAATGCGCGCTGTGGCTCCTTTTTGGCATTTCGAGGCTTCGGATAGGCTCTCTAAATTAACGATTGCTTGGAAAGCAAAGTAGTGATTGCCGCTGCCAACGCCTCTGGCTGCTCGATACACGGCAAGTGCCCGCAATCATCAATCTGTACGAACGTTGATCCTTCGATCAGCCCTGCGAGTTCCTGAACCAAGGCGGGCGGTGTTGCGCCATCTTGTGTTCCGACGACGCAAACCGTCGGCGCTTTAATCCCGCGCGTGCGGTCCGTGAAATCGGCATCGCGAATGGCGCGCCCGACCGAACAGTACCCTTCGGTCATCGTGCGCGTCAGCATATTGCACCAGATTGGAAAGTCCGGGCTCTCTGCGCGATATCGTGCGGTGAACCAGCGCTCCATCGTCGGCTCTAGTACCGCTTGCATACCGCCCGCGTTGATTGCCTCAATCCGGGGGTTCCAGATGTCCGGTGTTCCGATCTTATGCCCCGTATCGCAAAGGGCCAGCGCCAACACGCGCGCGGGGTGAGCATCAGCAAACGCCTGCGCGATCAGGCCACCAACCGAAAGTCCCACGACAACGGCTTTCTCGACCCTCAAATGATCGAGTAGCGCTGCCAAATCCTCCGCGTGGGCTTCGATAGGACGCTCTCCGGCAAAGTCGCTCAAGCCATGACCAGCCTTGTCATAGCGAATGATCCGCAATCCCGTCGACAGATGCGGCAATAGTGGATTCCATGCGCGGAAGTCCGTGCCGAGAGAATTTGAGAAAACCACTGGCACTCCCTCGCGCGGACCTTCATCGGCGAAGTGAATAGCGTTTCCGTTATGCTGAAAGGCGGGCATGGATGGTGGTCTCCGTTACAGTGTCGCGCTGAAAACAGCCTAACCCCGAAACCCCTTAATAGGGCAAGCCCACATAATTTTGTGCCAGCGCCGCCTGTGCGTTTTTGTTGTCTTTCAAGAACGCAATCTCCGCAGCTTGTATCCGAAGATCGAAATCGGTTTGATCAGGAAACCGGTGTAACAAGCTGGTCATCCACCAACTAAAGCGTTCGGCTTTCCAGACTCGCGCGAGCGCACGCCGAGAATACTGCGCGATGCCTTCACTGTCTTTCTCGGTATAGTGACGGATCAACGCTTGACTGAGATAGTGCACATCGCTCGCGGCAGTGTTCAGCCCTTTGGCCCCGGTGGGCGGCACGATATGCGCGGCGTCCCCACACAGGAACAATCGGCCCCATTGCATAGGCTCACACACAAACGAGCGCAGCGGTGCGATCGACTTTTCAATTGATGGCCCCGTGATCAGATTTTCGGCGTGCTCTTGCGGGATGCGCTGTTTCAGCGCGTCCCAAAACGCTTCATCGCTCCAATCATCGGGGCTGTCCGTCAGCGCGCATTGGATATAATAGCGGCTGAGATTTTCGTTCCGCATCGAGCAAAGTGCGAAGCCTAGGTCGGAGCTGGCATAAATCAGTTCGTCATGAACCGGCGGTGTCTCGGACAAAATGCCGAGCCACCCGAAAGGATAAACTTTCTCGAATTCCATGCGGACTTTTTCTGGGATCGTCTTGCGGCTTACACCATGAAACCCATCGCACCCGGCGATGTATTCACATCGCAGCAGATGCTCGCGGCCATCTACGCGATACGTGACAAAGGGCTTCTCTGTTTCAACGTCGTTTACCGCGACGTTCTCGACATTGAAGATAAGCTTCCCGCCTTCTGCCTCTCGCGCATCATATAAATCGCGGGTGACTTCAGTCTGTCCATAGACGGTGACATGGGCGCTCGTGTGCTCGGCAAAATCAATGCGAATTTGCTCATTGGCGAAAGAGATAACCGTGCCATCATGGACGATGCCTTCGCGGTCCAACCGCTCGCCGACCCCTGCGGCGCGCAGTTGATTGACCATTCCAACTTCCAGCACACCGGCTCGAATTCGGCTGAGGACATAGTCCTTGGTTTTTCGCTCCAGAATGACGGAGGAAATGCCCGCACGGTGCAGCAGTTGCGACAGCAACAAGCCCGAAGGCCCGCCGCCAATGATGGCAACTTGCGTCTTCACGCGGGGCGGCGTGCGTTACGCAATCGCTCGCCGGTTCACAAGGTCGTTGTAGTCCGTGGCCACTTGCTTGACCAGGTCGCCGACTTCATACGAGTGCGGTCCGATTTCGGAAACGGGCGCAACTTCAGCGGCCGTGCCGCATAGGAAGCATTGCTCAAATCCGTCTAGCTCATCCGGCATGATATGCCGCTCGGTGACAGGGATCTGGCGATCTTTCAACAGTCCGATGACCGTGCGTCGGGTTATTCCGTCAAGAAAACAATCCGGCGTTGGCGTATGCACCGCGCCATCTTTGACGAAAAAGATATTTGCGCCCGTTGCTTCGGCGACATAGCCCCGATGATCCAGCATCATCGCATCGGTGTAGCCTTTTGCTTCTGCCGCATGTTTGGAAAGCGTACAAATCATGTAAAGCCCAGCCGCCTTTGCCTCGAAAGGGGCCGTATTCGGAGCAGGGCGCTGCCATTCGGCAAAATCGAGCCGGATGCCCTTCATCGAGTCTGCACCGAACATGGCGGGCCACGGCCAAACCGCAATCGCGACGTGAATCTTGTTATGTTGGGCCGAGACGGCCATCATTTCAGACCCACGCCAAGCAACGGGGCGGATATAGGCGTTCTCGTGCCCCGAAGCGGCCAATGTTTCGGCTTTTGCAGCTTCGATCTCGTCAATTGAATAAGGTATCTCAAACCCGAGAATCTTTGCGGAATTGAAGAACCGCTCGGTATGTTCCCGACTTTTGAAGATTTCGCCACCGTAAGCGCGCTCGCCTTCGAAGACAGACGACGCATAGTGAAGGCCATGACTGAGCACATGGATTTTTGCTTCGCGCCAGTCGATCAGCTCGCCATTGAACCAGATTTGACCGTCGCGGTCGTCGAACGGAATAATTTCCATGAGCTGTCGTCCAGAATTCGGAATTTCATTTTATTGCGCGGACGGGACCGAGCCGCTGTTTTTCTTGCGTCAGAAGTATCGGTGAGATAGATTTATGTCAACATAGCTGACATATATTGTGATCCGAGACAATCATGCCCTCATCGAAAGCGTCGTTGATACTGGCTTCGGATGGCGAAAACGCCAATGGTTCGCTCGATAATCCCAATGACACGGCCCTGCGTGAAGGGGCGGAGATGATGTTTTTTGGCTACCGTTCGTTCACGCAAGACCCTGACAAAATCTTGGCTGAGCGTGATTACGGTCGTGCTCATCATCGGGCGTTGCACTTCATTGGACGCAGGCCGGGGCTGAGCGTTGCAGGGTTGCTTGATATTCTCGGTGTGACAAAACAGTCGCTCGCGCGGGTGTTGAAACCTTTGATTGATCAAGGTTTAGTCGAGCAGCGTATCGGCGAGAGTGACAGACGCCAACGCCTCTTGTATCTAACCAAATCAGGAGCATCGTTCGAAGAACGGCTTTCAGCGCCACAGCGCGCGCGGCTGGCGCGGGCTTTTCGCGAAGCTGGACCGGACTCTGTAGAAGGGTTTCGCACCGTGTTAGAGTTGATGATGGATGCTGACGAGCGCGAAATGGCGTTGAGTGTAATTGCCGGAGCCGAATTGGAATGATCGACGCCCCCCATATCTTGGTTGTGGATGACGATTCGCGGATTAGAGGACTTTTGAAAAAGTACCTGTCCCGCAATGGCTATGTTGTCTCCGAGGCGCGCGACGCGGCTCACGCGCGGCGTCTGTTGGGCGGCCTATCTTTTGACTTACTGGTCTTCGATGTGATGATGCCTGGAGAGGACGGTTTTTCGCTGACCAAGGCCGTAAGACAAACGATGGAGACACCGATACTGTTGCTGACCGCTCGGGGTGACGCAGAAGATCGGATTCAGGGATTGGAAGCCGGTGCGGATGACTATCTCGCTAAGCCTTTTGAACCTCGTGAGCTTTTGCTGCGTATATCTGCGATCTTGCGCCGCGCTGCCGAACCTGTAGGCGAAGATGATGCTGTTGAACCGCCAAAAACCCTTAGCTTGGGGATTTGCCGGTATGACCTGACGCGCGGCGAGCTTTGGCGCGGGGATGAACTGATCCGCCTGACCACTGCCGAATCTGCCATGATGCGTCTGATGGCGCGCGAAGCGGGCGAGCCGGTTTCCCGTGCCGCGCTATTGTCGGAAGTTGGTGGCACCGATGAGCCGAGCGCACAGGAACGTGCTGTGGATGTGCAGGTCACGCGCTTACGCCGGAAAATCGAAGAAAATCCTCGCGTTCCCCGGTATTTGCAGACGGTGCGTGGTGCGGGATACATGCTCGCGCCAGATTGAGTCGGTTGAGCCGAAGAAAGTTACTTCGCACTTCTGCCTACGTGGGCTAAACAAGTGCTCAAGTGACTTCGGGGGCTTCTTGACGAATGACTGAACAAACCATTGTTAGGCGGCAAACCGTCCACTGGCGTGGCCTTTTCGCGTCATTGGCTGTGATTGTGATGCCCTGCATGTGTGCGGCATGGTTTAATGGGTGGCATTTCTTTTCCTTTCCGTTGGGAACCTTCCTTGTCTGGTTTGGGGGACCGATCAGTTTGATCGCGATAGCATTTATGCTTTCCCAAGACTCAGATGTTGAGGCGTTCGATCCATGAACGGGCTTACGCGTTTTGCGAATGGCTCGTTGGCACAGTTTGGCGTTATCGCTGGGGGCATCATCGCGCTTTGTCTACTGGGGGTTGGACTCTCTGCTTTAGGCCTTCCCCAGAATCTTATCGCCTATCTCTTTGTGTTTTGCGGTTTCGCGGTGATCGCCGTTTGCTGTCGTCATAACAAACCAAATTCGGTGGCGGCTTCCGGCGTTGCTGTCAGCGTGGAATGGTTGTCGGCCTTTGGTTTGTTCGGGATCGTCGGAGCGGTTTATTCTTTCGGGCATGATGGTCTGGCGATTTTGCTCGGACTCGCGGCAGGGTTTGTTGTCAGTCTGCTGGTCGTAGCGCCTCGGCTGAGTATCATTCCTGCAGCTTCGCTCCCCGACTTTCTTCAGTTGCGATTTGACAGCGAGGCATTGCGTTACACCTCCCTCGGAGTATTGAGTGTCGTTACGATGCTGTTTCTCGCCGCACAGCTGACGGCTGCGGGTTTGATCGCCGTTCATATTTTTCAAATTCCCTCAGTTGTTGGCACAGCAGTGGGGGCTGCTCTGGTCATAGTTCTCGCTATTTCAGCGCGCCGCGGAACGATCGGCTCGGCTCAAGTCATCATGGCAATCGTTGCCATCGCAGCCCTCGCATTGGCAGGTTTTTGGCTTTTTGCCTTGAAAACGGGAATTGTTGTCCCCCAACTCGCTGCGGGTGGACTGTTCGTAGACATTAGTTCTGCCGAAGTGCGTCTTGGTCTTGAGCGTGAGTTTGGTGCGCCATTCAAAGGGTGGGGCTTGCTAAATTCTTTGATCCTGATTGTTGTCCTCGGCGCTGGATCGGCCGTGATGCCTCACCTCATCAGCAGAGTGGTCTCACCGGAAGAACCCGCGGAGACGCAGCAGGCCCTGCGACGCGGATTAATCCTGTTCGTCGCCATCGCAACGATTTTGCCGGGGTTAGCTGTTTTAGCGCGAGCAGACGTTTTGTCGCTGTTTGTCAGTGCGAAAAACAGCGTGCCTGCAAGCGCTTTTTCAGATGCACTGCTTGAGCCATTGGCAAATGTTTCGGCGACTCTTTCAGCAGATCAAATGATCATTCCCGCTCAATCCGTTCTGATGGCGGTTCCAGAATTGAGCGGTGCGTCCGGTTGGATGATTGGATTGTTCGCCCTTTTTGGGCTTGCGGTTTCTGCGGTTGCAGGGGCGAGTGCTGTGTTCGCACTGTCTGAAGCAATCAGCAGTCGAACATCCTCGATCGACGTCATCGGTGAGCGCGGCCTTACAATTGCGATTGTAACGGTTGTGGCGGCTTTGTTGTCAGTTGCGACTGGGCTGAGTGTCCTTTGCTTCGGTGCGTGGGCTTATTCGTTGATTGCCTCAGCTGTGTTTGCGCCATTGGTATTGGGATTGTGGTGGCGACGTGCAACGGGTGCCGGTGCAATCGCTGGCATGCTTGGCGGATTTACTGTTACAGCGCTGCTTATCTTGGGAACAAGTTTAGGCAGCGATACGGTCATCAGCATGATCGGCGAAGCGCGCTGGCTGGGTACGACGCATCTCATTGCAGGTATGTTCGGTGTTGTGCTTTCCTTTATTTTGATGGTTGCCGTCTCCATGTTGGGGAATGAACCGCCGCTGAACCAGTTGGACATCATGGATCGGCTTGATGCGCCACCCGTTAAAGTAAGTCCTGAAGCACTGGAATAAGTGGCAGGTCAGCGGCAGGCATCGGATAATTCCGCAGATCGCTAGGGCGCACCCATTTGAGCGTTTGGCCTTCACGCGGTTGCGCGATGCCCTCCCACTTCCGGCACACCCACAGCGGCATCAGCAGATGAAAATCATCGTAGCTGTGTGACGCGAACGACAACGGGGCAAGACAAGACGCCTCCGTGTCGATGCCAAGTTCTTCCTTAAGTTCGCGGATCAACGCTTGCTCAGGACGCTCGCCCGGATCAACCTTTCCACCGGGGAACTCCCACAACCCCGCCATCGCTTTTCCCTGAGGGCGCCGTGCGAGCAGCACCCGCCCGTCAGGATCAACAAGAGCAACGGCAACGACGAGTAGGGTTTTCACCCCAAATTCATTTTCGATGGTCAACTCCGATAATCCGCGTTGATCCTCACATAGCTGTAAGTCAGATCGCATGTCCAAACGCTGGCCACGCCGCTGCCAATGCCCACATCCGACGAGACCACCAAGTCCTGCCCGCGCATGTACTTGGCCCCATCTTCCTCTCGATAGCTTTCCGCGACCCAGCCTTTTTCGGCTACGAGAATATCGCCGAAGCGGATGGTCAGGGCGTCGCGGTCCGCTTTCTCGCCGGACTTCCCGACGGCCATCACGATGCGCCCCCAGTTCGGGTCTTCACCCGCAAATGCTGTCTTCACCAAGGGCGAGTTCGCAATTGATAGGGCGATGCGTTTCGCGGCAGCATCGGTCTCGGCTCCGGTTACACGCACTTCGATAAATTTCGAGGCCCCTTCGCCGTCCCGCACGACTTGATGCGCGAGGTCTTGGAGCAAATCGCGTAGCGCCGCACGGAACCCGTCGAGGCGCGCATCACCGGCATCCTCAATCCGCTCATGCCCGGCCTTACCCGTTGCCCCCAGCAACAGCGTATCCGAGGTCGAGGTATCGCCATCCACGGTAATCGAGTTGAAGCTGACATCGGTCCCCTCAGCCAGCAAAGCTTGTAGCGCAGCCTGACCGATATTGGCGTCCGTTGCGGCAAAGGCGAGCATTGTCGCCATATCGGGCGCGATCATACCCGATCCCTTGGCCATGCCGCTGATCGTAACAGGCACGCCGTCTATCTCGCATCGAACGCTAGACAGTTTCGGGAAAGTATCCGTCGTCATGATCGCACCCGCTGCGCGGGGCCACTCGTTTGGCGACAGAGAGTTGTGCAGCGTGTCGATCACCGCTTCGATCCGCTCATGGGGTAAGCGCTCGCCAATCACACCAGTTGAGGCAACAAACACGCGCTCCGGCGCTGTTTTCAGCGCTTCAGCGGTGCGAGAGGCCATCGCTTCGGTGCTTTTCTCGCCTGCCGCGCCAGTAAATGCGTTCGAATTGCCGGCATTGACGATCACGCCGATTGGTTGATCTGCCTCGGTCAGCCCCGCCAGTGCGCGCTCGCACCAACGAACCGGCGCGGATCGGGTCTCCGATTTCGTGAAAACACCCGCGAGCGTGCTACCTGGATCAAGGCGCATCATCATCACGTCGTCGCGGCCTTTGTACTTCACCTCGGCGGCGATAGCAGACAACGAGACACCGGGTAATGGATGCACGACAGGCGGCGTGGACGGAGCCAAAGGCGATACCGCACCATCCTCGCCCTTGATCGCGGCCAGTGCTGCCTGCGTTTCGGCCAGTTGCTTTTTCAGATCATCCAGTTCGCTCATATCGCCCGCTCTCTTTCATCGTGGCGAGAAAATATAGCGAAGCAGCGCAAAAGGGGAAGGGAGAAGGAAGCCGTCCCTCCGGGTGGTCAGGAGGGACGGCGTGTCGTTATTCGCCGGAACCTGCGTACATTTCCTTTTGGCGGATCAGGAAGGCAGGCGGTGTCTCTTCAGCACGTTCAATATCGGCGGCCTCTTTAACTTCCGCGATGATCTCTTGCGCGCTCGCCTGCGTTAGTTGCTGGCGCAGTTGCGGCTCCAGCTCTTCAAACGCGGGCGGTTTACGCATCCGACGGTCTTCCAGTTTAATGACATGCCAGCCAAATTGCGTTTTCACTGGATCAGAAATCTCGCCGGGCTTCAGCGCGAACGCGGCCTCGGCAAAGGGCGCGACCATCGCACTTTTGACGAAGTATCCGAGATCGCCGCCTGACGCACCGGACGGGCCGGTTGATTTTTCAGCAGCAAGCTTGGCAAAATCTTCGTCGCTGCCGCGCAAAACCTTCGCGATTTCTTTTGCGTCGTCTTCCTCGTCGACCAGAATATGTCGCGCTCGGACTTCTTCTTCCTCAGGGAAATCGGCTGTCATTTCGTCGTAGCCCGTTTTCAGCGCTTCGTCAGTGACGCGCTTGGCCAGTTCCGTCGTGATGTACATTTCAGCCAGTGTCGCGCGGCGAGCCGCCAGCAGGCGCGCTTTCACTTCTGGTGATTGATCCAATCCGGCTTCTAGCGCTTTGTCCATCAGAGCGAATTCGCTCGCAATCTGTTCGGTGATGGCTTCCAGCATCCGATCATCTGGTTGCGCGCGCATTTGCTCTGGTAGCGTGGAATAGGTCAGCGCGGCATCGCCCATCGTCACTTTGTTCTTACCGACGGTGGCCAGCACCTCGCTGCCATCATTTTGGGACAACGCAACTTTAAGCTCACTTTCGCCGACGGACTGTGCGGAGGCGGTGCCAAGACATAGGGCAAGAGCGATCATACTGGTTAGTGCGGTTTTCATCGAAACGGTTCCTCGATTCTCAATAACGGAGCTGCATGGAGATATGGGTTATTTTGGTGTCATTGACATACCCTTACCCGCTGCATAAGTCTCCCGCCAGTCCGCAGAGCCTTGCTTTGCTGGTGTGTTTGCGCGTGGCGGTTGCTAAGGTTCAAACGAGTATCGGCTGATTTGCGGGAAAAAGCGTTCCTCGCATGGTCGAAATAAGACGAGGACGCGGGAAGAAACCCGCAGAAAGGCAAGATCGCATGTTGGGTCTCGGCTCTGTTGCCAAAAAGGTTTTCGGCAGCGCGAACGACCGCAAGGTCAAACAGGCAATGAAGTCGTTGAAGGGCATCGACGGGTTCGAAACCGGTCTTGAAACCCTATCCGACGAGCAGGTACGCGCGAAAACGGATGAATTTAGAGGCCGTTACGAGGGCGGCGAGAGCCTTGACGATTTAATGAACGAGGCGTTCTCCGTGGTACGAGAGGCAGCGAAACGCTCGCTCGGCTTGCGCCCCTTCGATGTGCAGCTTCTCGGCGGCTATATCCTGCACGCGGGTAACATTTCCGAGATGAAAACGGGTGAGGGCAAAACCCTCGTCGCGACACTGCCGGTCTATCTCAATGCGCTGACCGGTCGCGGCGTGCATGTTGTCACCGTCAACGATTACCTCGCTTCGCGGGATGCGGAGTGGATGGGGGCGGTTTATCGTTTCCTCGGCCTGACCGTCGGGACGATCATTGCTGGTATGGATGATGACGCGCGCCGCGAAGCCTATGAGTGCGATGTTACCTACGCAACCAATAACGAACTGGGTTTCGACTACTTGCGCGACAATATGAAATATTCGGTCGAAGAGATGGTCCAGCGCGGTCATCACTACGCGATTGTCGATGAGGTAGACTCGATCTTGGTCGATGAGGCGCGAACGCCGCTGATCATCTCTGGACCCGCAGAAGATTCCAGCGAGCTTTACATGGCTATTGATAAGCTGATCCCTCAGCTTACCGAAGAACACTACGAGATTGATGAGAAACAACGCTCTTCGACATTGACGGAAGAAGGCAATGAAGCCGCGGAAAAGCTGCTTTCCGAAATGGGCGTGCTGCAAGAGGGGTCAACGCTCTACGATCCGGGCAATGTCTCGATCGTCCACCACGTTAATCAAGCTCTTCGCGCGCACAAGATGTTCCTCCGTGACCGGGATTATATGATCAAAGACAATCAGATCATGCTGATTGATGAGTTCACGGGCCGTGCGATGGATGGTCGGCGTCTCTCCGAAGGTCTCCATCAGGCGATTGAGGCGAAAGAGGGCGTACAAATCATGCCCGAGAACACAACGCTCGCTTCGATCACGTACCAGAACTATTTCCGCCTTTACGAAAAACTTGCGGGCATGACCGGCACAGCGCTGACTGAAGCAGAGGAATTTGCTGAGATCTACGGTCTTGAAGTCATTGAAATTCCAACGAACGTCCCAATTGCGCGTGAGGATGTCGATGACGAAGTGTATCGCTCGACCCGCGAAAAGTACGACGCGATTGTTGTCGAAATCGAAGAGGCGCGCGCCAAAGGCCAACCAATCCTCGTTGGTACGACTTCAATCGAAAAGTCGGAATTTCTCGCGCAGCTTTTGATTGAAAAGGGTTTTAAGCTTAAAGATACGTCGAATGTGAATGCCTTTGAGCCGCTCTACGATGGCGATCAAGGTACGGATGCTGAGCGCGTCTTTGCTGTTTTGAATGCACGCTATCACGAGCAGGAAGCCGCGATTGTTGCTCAAGCCGGCGTTCCCGGCGCAATTACGATTGCTACCAACATGGCCGGTCGGGGTACGGATATTAAACTCGGCGGTAACGCAGAAATGCGGATTGCACACGAGTTGGGCGACACGCCTGATCCGGCGAAAGAGGCCGCAATTCGCGAAGCCGTTGGCAAACTTGAGGCATCAGCAAAAGCGGCGGGGGGCCTTTACGTCCTCGCCACCGAGCGCCACGAAAGTCGGCGGATTGATAACCAGCTTCGCGGTCGATCAGGCCGTCAAGGTGACCCCGGAAAGTCGAAGTTTTATCTCTCGCTCGAAGATGATCTGATGCGGATTTTCGGTTCTGAGCGCATGGACAAGATGTTGCAACGACTGGGTCTGGAAGAGGGTGAAGCGATCGTTCACTCGTGGGTCAACAAGGCCATTGAACGCGCGCAAGGCAAAGTCGAAGCCCGAAACTTCGATATTCGTAAAAACGTCCTCAAATACGATGACGTGATGAACGATCAGCGAAAAGCGATCTTTGAGCAGCGGCTAGAAGTAATGGAGGCGGAAAATGTTGAAGAAACCGCCCGTGATATGCGTCACGCGTTGATTGATGATCTGGTTGCACGGCATATCCCCGAGAAATCCTACGCAGAGCAATGGGATACCGAGAGTCTTACTCAAGAGTTGGGCAATGTCTTTGGGCGGGGCTTTCCGATTGGAGAATGGGCCGAGGAAGAAGGCGTTGCGGACGAAGAAATCCGCGAACGCCTCTATAAAATGGGCGATGAGGTCGCTGCCGAAAAAACCGAGTTGATCGGCGAAGATCAGATGCGCGCGGCGGAAAAAGAACTGATCTTGCGAGCCATCGACGATGAATGGCGCGGTCATTTGCTTCAGATGGAGCATCTTCGTCAGGTGGTTGGCCTACGCGGATATGCCCAGAAAGATCCGCTCAACGAATACAAAACCGAAGCCTTCACGATGTTCGATGGTTTGCTCACCCGCCTGCGCGGTGCAGTAACTCAGCGGTTGATGCGGATTGATGAGGCAATGGAAAACCAGCGCCAACAATACCTCATGATGTTCTTGCAATCGGATGAGGGCCATCAGGCGGTGCAAAAGGCTGTTTCTGAGTCTGGCGTATCCCCTGAGCAGGGGGATGCCGAAGTCACGGTTGAAACGCCATTTGGTCCAGCGACGATCCGCCTAACATCCCAGCAGCCGCCAACGACGGGACAGGGCGTCGCTTAAGATGTTCGAATGTTGGTTCGTCGTTCACCAAATGTGTAAACCTTCGGTGATGCGATGAGCCAGACAACTGTTGTAAAAATTGACCGCCTCAGCTTGCCGCTCTCGATTGGCGTCTTGCCAGATGAGAAGTTAAAGCAACAAGAAGTTGTAATTTCGATCAATATGACGGTCGCAATACCCAAAAACCCGAGCGAAGAAAATCAGGATTATGTGTCCTACGCGCCGATTGTGGAGCACCTTCGAAACCTCTCGCAGAGTGGGCGCCATATCGATCTCGTAGAACAGCTAGCGGATGAAATATTTGCCTTTTTGTTTGCCGACTCTCGTATTGAGAGAGCTTCTGCCGAAGTTATGAAGCCTGAGATTTTTCCTCAAGCGGCTGGGGTAGGCGTTCTGATTGAACGAACCAACCCGTTTCATAGCTAAAATGACGAAAACTCCCTGTAAATAGTCGGTTTTTAGGTATGATTTGTCATGCCCCCTGTCACCCTGCTAGTGTGATTGAACAAAAACTAGGCTCGAAAAACGTTTCAGGGAGAAACCATGTCTGACGACAAGCAACTAATCGAAAATATTCTGGCAGACCCTACGGCAAACCGCCGTGACTTCATGGTCGGCGCAACGGCTCTCGGCATGACGGCGGCTTCGGCTTCTGCGCTCTGGTCGGGCCGCGCTTACGCAGCTAAGCCGAAAAAAGGCGGCCACATGAAAGTTGGTCTCAACGATGCGAATACAATTGATTCGCTCGATTCTGCGACTTACAATGCGACCTTCATGATCGCGGTCAGCCGTGCTTTCCGCGACAGCCTTGTTGAAGTTGGCCAAGACAACTCGGCATCGCCCGGTCTTGCGGAAAGCTGGGAAGCCAGCGACGATGCAACTGAGTGGCGCTTTAAGCTTCGCAAGGGCGTTGAGTTCTCAAACGGTAAGAGTCTGACGACCGAGGACGTGATCAACTCGATCAACACCCACCGCGGCGAAGACTCCAAGTCCGGCGCGAAAGGTGTGTTCGAGGCGATCGAAGATGTTTCGGCAGACGGCAAAGACACCGTTGTTGTCAAACTGGCTTCAGGTAACGCGAACTTCCCGTTCCTTCTGACAGACTACCACTTGACCATCGTTCCAACGGTCGATGGCAAAGCTGATGTTCTTTCGAAGGCGGGTACGGGCACGTATCTTCTCGAAGATTTTGAGCCTGGCATCCGCGCCAGCTTCAAGAAAAACCCGAATGCTTGGCAAGGCGACGACTTCGGTCACGCTGATACCGTTGAGATGGTTGCCATTCTCGACGACACCGCCCGTGTTAACGCACTGGTTACAGGCGAAGTCGACATCATCAACCGTCCTGCACTGAAAACGATCGAGCGTCTGAAGCGCAAGGCGGGTGTGCAGATCATCGACGTCGAATCAAACCTTGCCTTCACGCACCCGATGCGGATGGAAGCGGCACCTTACGAAAACTACGATTTCCGCATGGCGCTTAAACTCGCAACGAACCGCGAAGCGTTCGTTGAAAAGGTCCTCTACGGCTACGGTAAAGTCGGTAACGACCAACCACTTGGCCCACAATTCGCGAGCTATGACCCTGACCTCAAGGTCGAGCAGGATCTGGATCGTGCGAAATATCACCTGAAAAAGTCGGGCCATGCAGACACTGCGATCAAGTATCGCTTTGCTGATACGGCTTACGGCGGTGCAGGTGATGCGGCTGAGCTGTTCCTCGAAGATTGGCAAGCTGCTGGCATCAATGTCGAGCTGTCGCGTGAGCCTAAAGATGGCTACTGGTCGAACGTTTGGAACGTACAACCGTTCTGCGCGTGTTACTGGGGACCACGCCCTGTCGAAGACATGATCCTGTCGATCTGTTACATCGGCGGCGCGCCTTGGAACGACACGAATGTCGATATCGCATCGGTGAACGCGCTTGTGAAAGCCTGCCGTGCCGAGCTTGACGACGACAAGCGTAAAGACATGTACCAAACCGTTCAGCACATTCTGTCGGATCGCGGGGGCACGATTATTCCTGCATTCGGTAAAGACATTGCGGCGGTTTCGGACAAGATCGGTGTTGGTCCAAATCTCGGCGGTGGCTGGGAAATGGACGGTGGTCACTTCATCAAACGTTGGTGGGTTGCGTAAGCACGCCGCGTTTTCTCAAGCGACAGATGGTCTGCATCGCAGACCATCGACGGCCAAAAAAGTCAAAAGCCGCCCGAAGCAATTTGGGCGGCTTTCCTATAGTTTGGCGCGTAACTGTTTTGAAAATTTGAGGCCGCTATTTTGCGGTAAAGCGAATATTCGTGATCCGCGCATCCACGGGCTTTCCGGTATCATCGCTGTCGCTTGAAACGGCGATATGCGTAATTCTCGGCGGCGCCGTTCCCCATTGCTGCCGATAAAGCTCCGCAATATCTATCGCTTCTTCGACCCATCCCTCGCCGCCTTCAGGATGCATAGCAACGATCCGACCAGAATACCCGTAGTACGGACTTTCTGCGACGGCCCCTGAGTGAGAATCGCCGCCCCAAGCGAGGTCCACCAAGCGCCCCGGCGCGTCTTTCCCGGCAACCGCCTCAACGAAAATTCGCTTCATACTTTCTTTGATCGTTGCGTTGGGCGAATCGTAAGCAAAGGCGACGATCAGCGAGATCGCCTTATCGTCATTGCCTTTGCGGAAAATATTGGTCTTCGGCGGCCCCTGATCTACCCGCCACTTCCAGCGCAAAATCGGCGTCTCGACCGGAGAGATATTGGCAGACCGATACAAAACCGAAACGCTGTTTTGGCCGGAGATTACCAGAGACCCGGCATCTTCGCGCCAGCGATTGGGCGTATAGCCGTCGTATTTCAGTTCTTGCCAATCCGACAAGCCCGGCGAAATCTCCATTTCACCCGCGATTGCGGAGGAGACCAGACCACAAAGCACAACAACGTTCGTAAGACACTTCTTCACGATGCAAATGTTAACCCGCTTCGGTTTGATGCGAAAAGCCCCTTCACGGAGCCTTGAACGCATTTTTCTCCTTCCCTTCGCGGGCGCAGCATGAAATACGCAATCGTCATCACCCGCCGCCGTGATCGGGGCGACGGACAGGACCGTAAGGGGACGTACCGATGACAATCCGCGAAGCTTTGACTTTTGATGATGTGCTGCTTGTGCCCGCGCAGAGTGCAATTATTCCTGCCGAAGCGGATACGCGAACGCATGTGACGAAGAATATCGCCCTAAATATCCCATTGCTGTCATCGGCAATGGATACAGTGACAGAATTCGAGATGGCCATTGCGATGGCGCAAGCGGGCGGCATGGGCGTCATTCATCGCAATCTCGATGTCGAGGAACAGGCGCGTCAGGTCGGGCGGGTCAAGCGTTTCGAGCAGGGTATCGTCTACAAACCCATTAGTCTCGCGCCGGATCAGACCCTCGCAGATGCGCGGGCGCTGCAAGACGAACATGGGATCAGCGGGTTCCCAGTGATCGACCCGGCGAGCGACAAGCTGGTCGGCATTTTGACTAACCGCGATATGCGTTTCACAGAAAACGCTGCGACTCTGGTCAAGGATATGATGACCAAGGATGACCTCGCGACCATCCGCGAGCCAGTAGATCACAGCGAAGCGCGGCGCTTGCTGCAATCTCGCCGGATCGAAAAGCTGCTTGTCGTGGATGCCGAGGATCGTTGCATTGGTTTGATGACGGTCAAGGACATTGAGAAATCCCAGCTCAACCCGATTGCCACGAAAGACGAGCTGGGCCGCTTGCGCGTTGCGGCGGCGTCAACGGTGGGCGACACGGGGTTCGAGCGTTCGGCGGCACTGATTGATGCAGGCGTTGATTTGCTTGTGATTGATACCGCGCATGGTCATTCCAACTCTGTCAGTGCGGCGGTCGAGGCGATCAAAAAGCACTCGAATTCTGTGCAAGTCGTCGCGGGCAACGTGGCCACGCCAGAGGCAACGAAAGCCCTGATCGGCGCTGGTGCGGATTGTGTCAAAGTCGGTATCGGCCCTGGTTCGATCTGTACCACCCGGATTGTCGCTGGGGTTGGCGTGCCGCAACTCACGGCTGTTCTTGACTGCGCGGAAGAGGCGGCGAAATCAGGCACGCCCGTTATCGCGGATGGCGGGATCAAATTCTCAGGCGATCTGGCGAAAGCCATCGCGGCCGGGGCGCATTGCGCGATGATCGGCTCGATGCTGGCCGGTGTCGATGAGGCGCCGGGCGATGTCTTCGTCTATCAGGGTCGGAGCTATAAGGCTTATCGCGGAATGGGCAGCGTCGGCGCAATGGCGCGTGGTTCGGCGGATCGGTACTTCCAAAAGGACGTTCAAGATACGATGAAACTTGTCCCCGAAGGCATCGAGGGGCAGGTGCCGTATAAGGGGGCGGTTGGCTCGATCTTGCATCAGCTCGTGGGCGGTCTGCGCGCAGCGATGGGATATACCGGGGCAGAAACGATTGATCAGATGCGGACGCAATGCGGCTTCGTCAAGATCACCGGCGCGGGCCTGCGCGAAAGCCACGCTCATGACGTGACAATTACGCGCGAAAGCCCGAACTACCGGATGGGATCGTAGCGGTCAGGGCCGGATATAGGCCCAGCCGTCTTTTTGCAGTTCAACCAGTTCGACCACACCGGATGGCACCAATTCCGCCTCTTCGAGCAATTCGACCTCCTTGTCGGCCTTGGCGCTCATCGCCGCGTGGGTGTTGCCGCAGGCGGCGAAGGTCAGATTTGGCAGCTCCAGCGACATAGTTTCGATCCGGTGGGCCACAGGCGAGGTATCTGCGCGCAGCATATGCAGGCCCGGCCCGTAGGCCACAATCCGGATCTCAACTTCTTCGCCAACACCGTCATAGTATTTCTGGATATTCTTGGCGTTGTTCAACGCCATATTCATGCGCTTGGGGTCGTTATCATCGACATGAATCGCAATGCGGGTTGGCTCCTGCGTGTTTGCCTGTGCGAGAAATGCAAGTCCGATGACCGCCGTGAGCGCGAGGGCGATTGATTTGAAAAAAGTCATAATATCCTCCCTGATCGTTCCATCATACCTGCGAAGGCAGTGTTACAATTATCAGAAGCCCGTGAGGGTAGAATTGCAAGAATATTGGAAAAGGCCGCACCGTTGTGGTCGGGCGGCCCAACCGCTTGCGCCTCCCGCCGGGGAACCGGGGGAGGTGCAAGAAACGATGAAATCGGCGCACGTTTATCAGGCGGGCGCTCGATACGCTTTGTCGCGTGTTGCCAAGCCTGAATCGCAGCCGAGCGACAGATAACAACGCGAGGCGAACACCCTTTCGCGCTGCGGTGTATCCGTCTCGCGATCTGGCGCAGCAAGCGCAACGCATGGCGCGGCAAATTCGATAAAGTCGCCCGCAACACTCTCAACCGCCTGCGACACTCATCCGTCGAAAGAACTGTGTCGTTCGCCGCAATTACCGGGACGACCGGCACGGCAATCTGACGTCGATCCACACCAAGACCACATCGGTCCGCCATCAAACAGGCTTGCGTTACGGTCATGTACCGTGCGGCAGCTTCCGCGCGCGACAGGATGGACCCGACAAACCCAAGGGTCCAAACCGAAAACCGCCGCGAAACCGGACCAACAGCCAGAACCCCAACCAGCACAAGCAACCCCGCCACAATGCGGAGCAGCTTGAGCCGCTGAGTTTCTAGGGTCCGTTCGATGTCCACGCCGTCTGTTGCCTTTCGTTTGATTCGATCAGGCAAATAAGAACTAAAAGTGAACAAATGTCAATGGAGAAATTGTGTCGGTAAACCCGGCTACCCTCAAAACAATGCGCACAGACGACACGACACTTTAGGCAAAGAAGGTCATCACCGGCCACACTCTGGCGATGTAGAACGGCAGGCGGTGGCTCTTTCGGCTCTGGAGCGTCCGAGCCAATCAAGCAATGACGGTTCCTGTCGTGCAGCGTGCTAGCACGAACCCCTCGGCGGCAGATGGATTTTTGCAGGGCAAACATCCTCGGGGCCGAAAGGGTCAGTCCCGCAAGACATTTCGCGCGGCAATCGTTCACCCAATTTCGCCCCGCCCGCCATTTGCGACAATCATCATCATTTGACCCCCGCGCCTGCCCCCGTTAGGTCTCCGGCATCACTCCAAAGGATAAGCCCATGACCGACCTGCGCGACACAGCGATGACCTCCAAAGCTTGGCCGTTTGAAGAAGCGCGCAAGCTGGTCAAACGCTTTGCCAAAGCGCCCCCCGAAAAGGGCTATGTTCTCTTTGAAACCGGCTATGGCCCTTCCGGCCTGCCGCATATCGGCACCTTTGGCGAGGTTGCGCGCACGACGATGGTGCGCCGCGCGTTCGAGGCTTTGTCGGACATTCCGACAAAGCTGCTCTGCTTCTCCGATGACATGGACGGGATGCGGAAAGTCCCGGATAACGTCCCAAATCCTGATAAACTCGCCGAGCATCTGCATAAGCCGCTAACGGCTGTGCCGGACCCGTTCGAAGAGTTCGACAGCTTTGGTAATCACAACAACGCCATGCTGCGGCGCTTTCTCGATACGTTTGGTTTTGAATATGAGTTCGCCAGCTCTACCGAGTATTACAAAGCCGGAAAACTCGATGACATCTTGCTGCGTTCGGCGGACCGCTATGATGACATCATGGCAATCATGCTTAAGTCGCTGCGCGAGGAACGCCAACAGACTTATTCCATCTTTCTGCCGATCTCGCCGACCACGGGCCGGGTGCTCTACGTGCCGATGAAAAACGTCGATGCAAAGAATGGCACCGTGACGTTTGATGATGAGGATGGAACCGAAACGACGCTGCCGGTAACGGGCGGCAATGTTAAGCTTCAGTGGAAGCCAGATTTTGGCGCACGCTGGGCCGCGCTCGATGTTGATTTCGAGATGTATGGCAAGGATCACTCGACCAACACGCCGATTTATGACGGCATTTGCCGCGCGCTGGGGGGCCGCGCGCCAGAGCACTTTACCTATGAATTGTTCCTCGATGAAAAGGGGCAGAAAATCTCAAAATCGGCGGGCAATGGCTTGTCGGTTGATGAATGGCTGACCTATGCGCCGTCAGAGAGCCTCGGCTATTTCATGTATCAAAAGCCGAAAACCGCAAAGCGGCTCTATTTCGACTCGATCCCGAAAGCAGTGGACGAATATCATCAGCAGTTGCGGGCGTTCCCCGACCAAGATTTGACCAAGCAACTGAACAATCCCGTCTGGCACATGCATCGCGGCCAGCCACCCGCGAGCGATATGGCGGTGTCTTTCTCAATGTTGCTCAACCTCGCCAGTGCGGCGGGGGCCGAGAATAAAGACCAGCTTTGGGGGTTCATCCGCAAATACGCGCCCGACGCGACGGCGGAAACCCATCCCGGCTTAGACGAGGCGGCGGCGGGGGCCGTGCGATATTACAACGACCATGTGCTGCCGACGAAATCCCGCCGAGCGCCATTTGCTCAGGAGGCAAGAGCGCTCACCGATCTGCGGAACCGACTCGCGGACGTGCCTTCGGATCAGGACGGCGAAGCCTTGCAGCAGATCATCTATGATGTGGGTAAGGAACATGAGTTCGAGAATCTGCGCGACTGGTTCAAGGCGCTTTACCAAGTCTTGCTGGGTCAAGACGCCGGGCCGCGCTTTGGTAACTTTGTCGAACTCTACGGCGTGCCTGAGACGGTTGCTCTGATCGACGAGGCATTGGCAGCGGCCTAACGGCTCTGCACCTCGTCCAACCCGAACGCAACGGCTGCTCCGGCGGCACAAAGCACGGCCGAAACACCGAGGGCCGCCCATATTCCGGCGGCCTGAGCGATGATGCCCAACGCTCCGCCCGCGATGAGTAGAAAGCCAATCAATGTGTTGGAAAGCGCGGTATAGACAGCGCGTTTGTCTTCCTCCGCCATATCGACGAGGTGGATTTTCCGCGCCGTCCGCACGCCCTCATAACCAATCTGCGCCGCGAACAGCAGGCCCGTGACAACCCAAAGCCGCGGCGTCGCTCCTGTTGCGATCAAGGCCGCGATTCCCAGAACGCCTGCCGCCAACCCGCCCCCCGCAACAAAGGTCAGGCGGCTTGAGCGATCCGACACCCGCCCCCAGACATAGCCGCTGAGAATAGACGCCAATGCCGACGCCAGAATAAACGGACCAAGCGCACCCGCCCCACCGCTCTCAACCGTCGCCATCGCGATCAGAAACGGCGGTGCAAGCGCCGTCGGGATCAGCAAGGCGCGGGCAGTAATGAACCGACGCAGTTGCGGATCGTCCCTCAGGGGAGCGATCAGCTCGCTGACCGAAAAACGGCGGATGCCTTCGACCTGACTTTCATTCTCGCGAATTTGCATGAACAGCAGCCCTGCGACCACCCAAACGAAGCCAGCGATGCAGATGACCACCGCCAGCGCCGTAACGGTTCGTGGGATAATCCCGAAGGCGAGCAATGCGCCAAACAGCAACGTGCCGATTGCGGCCAGACTGCCTGCAATGCCAGTGGCCGCGCCGCGCGTTGATTTTTTGACGGTCTTGCCGAGCACATCCTTATGGCTCACCGAGCAGATTGAACGGCAAACCGAGAAAATCGCCAGCAGAACCAGAATAACCCAGCCCGCCGCCGCACCGCTCATCGTGAAGGCTGTCGTGGCAATCCCGCCAACACAAAGCCCTTGTCCAATTGACCCGGCGGTCCAGTACCATTTACGTATCTTGGCGGCACGGATGAACGGCGCGATCAACAGTTGCGGTGCCAAGGCCCCGGCTTCGCGAATAGGGACTAAAAAGCCAACAAAGGCTGCGGGTGCGCCGAGGGTGGTGATCAGCCAGCTCAAGACAATCTTCGGATCGATCAACCCGTCAGCGACTTTAGTCAGCGTCAGGCTGATGGCATGTAGGGAAAAGTGTTTCCGTTCTTCAGGCGTGCCGGAGGTAGCACCCGAAACCGCCTTGTAAACGTCAACACGCATGACTGTTTTCATTTTCCCAGGGGACCATTCCCACTAAACCGCCAACCTCAGCGGCAGGCAATGCGCCATGCGCGCTGCGCGCCGATTTTTGGTCCTAGTCGAAGGTATATCAGGCACGGGGACTCATTTTTTGCACAATATTTGACCTTTTGGTAAAACTGGCGCGTGACAACCGGCGAAATTTGCGCCTAACATTGCGACATGAGTGGTGATGCGCAAAAGGGATGGCGGGCGTCTATCGTGCCTGTCTTGGCTGTGGTTACAGCGATTATCGTCATTTGGTACATCGCGGCGGCAATCATGAACCTGACATGGGAATATGATCAGTCGGAACGCGCAGTTTCTAAAGGCAAAGAACCGGCGGCTTTCTCGCAGATGCTCTCGAACACCATGAGCCAAAAGCGGCCCAAACTGCCCGCTCCGCATCAGGTTGGAGAGGAGTTGTGGAAGACAAGCGGCGCGATTGCCGTCAAGCGCGGGATCGACAAGATGATCACGTCGAAGCGCAGCTTAGTCTATCACGCTTGGGTGACGCTGGCCCCAACGCTGCTTGGGTTTTTATTTGGCACGGCGCTGGGCATGTTGCTGGCGATTGGTATCGTCCACAATCGCGCGATGGATATGAGCGTGATGCCGTGGGTGATTGCCTCGCAAACTATTCCAATCATTGCCACCGCGCCGATGATTATCATTGTCCTGAATGCCGTGGGCATCAGCGGCTTGATCCCCAAAGCCATCATCGCGATGACGCTCTCGTTTTTCCCGGTGACCGTCGGTATGGTGAAGGGATTGCGGAGTCCTGACTCGATGCAGCTCGATTTGATGCGGACGTATAACGCCTCTGGCGGGGCAACCTCGCGAAAGCTGCGCTTGCCATCGTCGTTGCCGTACCTCTTCACTTCGATGAAGATCGCTATTGCCGCGAGCCTTGTCGGAGCCATCGTTGCGGAGCTTCCGACGGGTGCCGTCGCGGGGCTCGGCGCGCGGTTGCTGGCGGGCAGCTATTATGGGCAGACCGTGCAAATTTGGAGCGCGCTGCTGATGGCGTCCTTCGTGGCAGCAGCGCTCGTAGGGATCGTCGGTTTGATCGGTGCCCTCGTCCAACGGCGCATGGGGATGGCGCGATGATGGAAAAGCTGAACATACTGGAGAAACTTTGGAGCTTTTTCTCGAAGCGAGAAGTTGTTTCGAGCGTTCGCATTTCAGCTGATTTATCGCTTTTGTTTACTGCAGATGAATTGTATTTGAAGACCACCAACGGCGGGGTGAGTTACCAGACTTTGAAAAAGGGTGAAGCAATGCTTCTCGCGCGTGAGATCGTGCGAAACTATGCGCTTGGTCCCGGCGGAAGCAGTCTCATAAAAGAGCTCAACGAACGATGAATGTGTTCTGGATCATCGGCGTGCTGGTCTTCTGGCTCGCGGCGTGGGCCTTGAATATCTGGCTCACCAATCATTTCCCGAAGGCGAAATGGGTGCGGCTGTTCGTGCCCTTGTCTTTTGGCATCACATTGCTGGTGGTTTGGGAGGGTATTGTCCGGGGATTTGGGATTTCTCCCGTTCTGCTCCCCTCCCCGTCGGCGATATGGGAGCGGATCGTCGGGTCACTGCCGATCCTGCAAGAAGATTTCGTCCAAACCTTTGTGAAATCAGTCCTACGCGGTTATGTCATGGGCTGCGGCGCGGCAATCCTGATTGCACTGGCCATCGACCGCTCTCCTTTTTTACAGCGCGGCTTGCTGCCGGTGGGGAACTTCATCGCGGCGCTACCGATCATCGGAATCGCGCCCATCATGGTGATGTGGTTCGGATTTGATTGGCAGTCAAAAGCCGCCGTCGTCGTCGTAATGTGCTTTTTCCCGATGTTGGTGAATACCGTAGAGGGACTAAAGGCCAGCGAAGTCATGCAGCGCGACCTGATGCACACATACGCTGCCGGGTATTGGCAACGGCTTTTCAAACTGCGCCTGCCCGCTGCCGCGCCCTTTATTTTCAATGGCCTGAAGATTTGCACCACGCTTGCACTCATCGGGGCCATCGTTGCAGAGTTCTTCGGGACTCCCTTGGCTGGAATGGGCTTTCGTATTTCGACCGAGGCAGGAAAGATGAGCATCGACATGGTTTGGGCCGAAATCGCTGTCGCGGCCTTGGCGGGGTCGTTGTTCTATGGGACCATGAGTTTAATCGAACGGGCCGTGACGTTCTGGCATCCGTCGATGAGGCGCTAACGAAAATCAATTGAAGCACGGGGAAAAATGATATGAGATTTGGAACAATCGCACTGGCAAGTGTCTTGGCCTTGTCGAGTATGGCGGCGAACGCCGCTGACAAAGTCACCTTACAACTGAAATGGGTTACGCAGGCCCAATTCGCGGGCTATTACGTTGCCGCCGATCAGGGCTTTTATGAAGACGAAGGACTTGAGGTCGAAATCAAGCCGGGCGGTCCCGACATTGCGCCAGCTCAGGTTCTCGCGGGCGGCGGTGCCGATGTCGTACTCGACTGGATGCCTTCTGCTTTGGCAACCCGCGAAAAGGGTGTGCCAATGGTCAATATCGCCCAGCCGTTTAAATCCTCCGGCATGATGCTGACCTGCCGCAAGGACTCAGGCATCAAGACGCCCGAAGACTTTCGCGGCAAGACCCTCGGTGTCTGGTTCTTCGGCAACGAATACCCGTTCCTGTCGTGGATGAGCAAACTCGACATCCCGACAGACGGCTCGGCAAACGGCGTGAAAGTGCTCAAGCAAGGCTTCAACGTCGATCCAATCCTACAAAAGCAAGCCGACTGCGTCTCGACGATGACCTATAACGAATATTGGCAGATCATTGATGCGGGTCTCGAACCTGATGACCTGATTACCTTCAAATACGAAGACCAAGGCGTCTCGACGCTGGAAGATGGTATCTATGTTCTCGAAGATGCGCTGAAGGATGAGGCGTTTCAGGAGAAAATGGTTCGCTTCGTCCGCGCCAGCATGAAGGGCTGGAAATGGGCGGAAAAAAACCCGGATGAGGCGGCTGAGATCGTTCTCGACAACGATGCATCGGGTGCTCAAACTGAAGAACACCAAAAGCGGATGATGGGCGAGATTGCAAAACTGACCGCCGGTTCGAACGGCGCGCTCGATTTCCGCGATTATGCACGGACGGTGATTTCTTTGCTCGACGGTGGTTCCGATCCGGTCATTACCAAAGCTCCTGAAGGCGCATGGACCAGCATTATCACGGACAAAGCGCTGTAACGCGCGCGTCGATTTTACTGCGATAACCGAGAGGCCCCGCGACCCGTTCGCGGGGTCTTTTCATTTCCATAATGCAACATGGAAACCGGGCGCGACTCGCGGTATGACGGATGAAATTTTTTCGGGGACCGTCATGTCAAATCTTCACGTCGTCAATCATCCACTCATCGAGCATAAACTGACCCTGATGCGCGAAAAGACGTCATCAACGGCCAGTTTTCGCACCCTGTTGCGTGAAATCTCAATGCTGCTCGCTTACGAAGTGCTTCGCGATTTGCCGATGGAGACGGTGGATATCGAAACCCCAGTCTCACCGATGAAGGCTCAAAAAATTCAGGGCAAGAAAGTCTGCTTCGTCTCTGTCTTGCGCGCAGGTGATGGCTTGCTGCAAGGGTTGCTCGACCTCGTACCTGTGGCGCGCGTCGGTCATCTGGGCATGTACCGCGATCACAAAACGCTGGAGCCAGTTTGGTATTACAACAAACTCCCCGACAAAATGGGTGAGCGCGTGACGGTGGTTGTCGATCCGATGCTCGCGACGGGTGGGTCAGCGGCGGCTGCGGTATCCGAAGTGCAAAAGTCCGGCGCAAAAGACGTGCGCTTTTTGGCTCTGGTCTCAGCACCTGAAGGATATGAACGTTTCGCCCAAGAGCACCCGAACGTACCAGTTTACACGGCGGCGATGGACGAAAAACTGAACGAAAAAGGCTATATCGTCCCCGGCCTCGGCGATGCAGGCGATCGATTGTTTGGGACGAAATAGTTCCGGCGATCATCCTTACATTTATCGCTCCTTACGGCTCTGAACCGAGAGAAAGGGGCGAGACAAGAACCGCGCGCCAATCTGTAAAGATTTGATAAGTCAGCACTTTTGGGAATATTTATAGATCAGACATAGCCCTCGGCACCTTAATATCTCCACCGATGCCACTGATTATGTCTATCCTTTCCGCGCTCCGCCGAAGCCAGAGACCTAAGAATTGGGGCCTAATCAACAAAATATTCACCAAAAGATTGGAAGAGGAGCCATTGAATTTCATTCAGTTCAAAGGCTCTTCAATGTCTGACGCATCAAAAAATTCTGCTGCTGAAAATACTGAGACTGACGAGGGTATCGCGGCCGTAAAAATGATGACGCAATTCAACCTTGCCGAAGCCTTTCAGAAGGCGAGCAAGGAAACGAAGCGCTCGTCATTTGCCCTTTCACTCGATCTTGCAAAGGCCAGTTTGGGAAAAGCTAAACTGAGTCAGGACGAATTTTTCCGCTATCGCATTTACGATAAAGAAAACCTGTCGATAGATGAGCGCAGCGCGTTCATCGGCCAGATCGCCGTCAACATGGCGAACCATAGTATCAATAAGGCGATGACATCGACGAATATCGTCGATCAGAAGATTGTCTATTGTGCTGCTCTGCGTGGCCTAGGTCTCAAAGCGCCGGTTTTGCAAGCAATGGTTCGGACCAACCAACGCGAGACGGCTTTCCGGACAATTTCCTCGGTTGAAGAATTCGCGAAATTCATGCGAACTGAGGCACGTTTTCCATTGTTCGGCAAGCCCAACAATGGGTCGTTGAGCCAAGGTGCCAGCAGTTTTGATCGTTATGATGAAACGGCAGATAAATTGATCGACATCGCAGGCGAGAAAGTTGATCCGGAACAATTCGCTGCCGAGGTGTTTAAAGAGTTTGGGGACCGCGGTTACATGATCGAAGAGCGTGTAATTCCGCACCCGGAACTGCAGGAAGTATCAGGGCAAACAGTAGGCACCGTCCGCTTCTTCTCGCTCGATGATGGCACAGGGCCGAAACCGATCTATGCGGTATGGAAAATTCCTTCGTTTAACGCTGTGGCCGACAACCTTTGGCGCGATGGCAATCTTGTTGGCGAGATTGACATGGAGACCGGGGAAGTTCTGACTGTTCGTTCAAGCGGCGTTGATGGCGAGACGACCTACGAGTCTCACCCCGACAGCGGCGCACGCCTGATTGGGCGGATTATGCCGGATTGGGAAGAAGCGAAGTCGACTGTTCGCCGCGCCGCCGCCATGACGCCGCATATTCTCGGCATCGGCTTTGACTTGGCCTTGTCGGTCGATGGTCCGCTGATCATTGAGGGGAATACGTTGCCGAACCACGGGCTCTATCAGGCTGCGACGGGTCGCGGTTTTATGTCTGAAGAGATGTCTAATGCGGTGAAGCGTGCCTCGGATCATGCCCAAACGCTCATCGACAAACAAAAGAATTCGGTGAAAGCGCATATTGATGACGTTAAACGCCGAAAGAAAGCGACGTCGGCAGCGAACTTATCGGCAGGTATGAAAACGGCGGTGCGTTCGCAGCCTCATGAATGTGCCGACATGCACGACAAACCCCAGTAATCGGCGATTGAATAATACCCGGTCGTTCTGCGCCTAAGCGGTGCGGGCGGACGGCTTTTTCGGACGTAAGAGATGGTTGTCGCCTGCAAGGCGGCTCCCGACCCAAAGTCGCTTGAACGAGCCTCAGACCCAGAAAACGGGCCGTTTCCGGACGATGCACTGCCTGCAATCAATAAAATTTCGTGATTGCCGTCGAACTGAATCTGCGATTAGCGTGTCGCATGTTTCAGTGATAGGCCTAGCAGATGACCGTCCATATCGAACCGGCTGAATTTGCAGCGATCCGCGCGGGTTATGACGTTGACCCCGCGCGCTCATACTCTCTAAACAAGACCGCTTATACCGAGGCGCGTTGGGCCAGCGTGGACCGCGACGCGATCTTTCGCCGGTCTTGGCAATGGGTTTGTCATATCGAAAAGCTGCGAGAACCGGGCAGCTACGTTGTTGTCGAGGTCGCCGAGCAACCAATAGCCGTTTTGCGGGATCGTGAAGGCGTGTTGCGGGCATTTTATAACGTTTGCAAACACCGCGCGCATGAGTTGCTCAGCGGCGAGGGTCAGCTCAGCCGGATCATGTGCCCTTATCATGCGTGGACTTATCGCCTCGACGGTCAACTCGTTCGCGCCCCAGAAACTGAAGGGTTAGCTGATTTTGCCGTCGAGGACGTTTGCCTTGATGCGATTCAAGTCGAAGAGTTTTGCGGCTTCGTCTATGTCAATCTCGACCCTAATGCCGCACCGCTCGCGGAACAGGCCGGTGATCTCGGCAACGAAATCCGCCAGTGGGCGCCCGATGTTAAAGACCTGACCTTTGCCCATCGACTGACTTACGACATTAAGTCGAACTGGAAGAACGTCGTTGATAACTTCCTGGAATGTTATCACTGCCCGACAGCGCATAAGGATTTTTGCACGCTGGTCGATATGGATACCTACAAGGTCACGACCCACGGAATCTATTCCAGTCATATGGCCGAGGCGGGCAAGAGCGCGAATGCGGCCTATTCGGTCGAAGGCGCGACCGTCACGGATCACGCGGTTTGGTGGCTGTGGCCGAATACCTGCATCATGCGCTATCCGGGGCGCGGTAATATGATCATCATGCAAATCATTCCGGCAGGTGAGAACCGGACGCTGGAAACCTATGACTTTTTCTTTGAGACCGCCGAGCCGAACGAAAGCGAGCAGGAGGCGATCAAGTACATCGACGACGTTTTGCAAGCCGAAGACATTGCGCTGGTCGAGAGCGTCCAACGGGGTATGAATACGCCGGCCTTTACTCAAGGACGTATCGTCCATGACGCGGGCGGTTCTGGTAAATCCGAACACGCGGTGCATCACTTTCACGGGCTTGTCTTGGATGCCTATGAAAAGGCGACGGTGTAGCCGATGCCAAACCCAAATCCCCGTGCGCTGATCGAAGGACGCCCTGCGCTGATCGTCATCGACATTCAGGCGAGCACTTTCATTGATGATAGCACCGAGCGTTCGATTCCAAACATGCCCGGTTATCGAGATCGAATGACATTGGCGCGCCAGTTGGTTGATAAAGCCCATGAACGCGGCATCCCCGTGATCTTTATACAAGAGGCGCATCGAGCTGACTTGGTTGATTTCGGGCGTGAGTTGGACGGGGACGAAACAGTACACTGCTTGGAGGACGATCCGCGTACCGAATTGGCGGTCGAGCAGATGGACATTCGTCCAACCGATTACACAATCAAAAAGCGCCGCTATTCCTCGTTCTTTGGAACTGATCTCGAAATCTTACTGAAGGGATTGAAGGCTGAAACGCTGATCCTTTGCGGCGGCCTGACAGATGTATGCGTCCACTACACCTTCGCCGACGCGCATCAGTCCGACTATTTTTGCCGCGTTGTCGAGGATTGCGTCGCGGGGTCGAGCATCGAGGCGCATGAGGCGTCTTTGCGGGCGATGGAATATCTACAGACCGGCGCGCGTCGCAGCCTTGACGAAACTCTTACGGCAATGGATGCGGTTTGATGGTGCGGGCAGCTCACTCTCTGCTGCGCCATAAGCCGATGGCCTACCAACCACCGCCAAAGGTTTCCTGACAGATTATTTGATCGTATTCAGGAGACTTAAGATGACCAAACCTAACATCGTTCTCATCATGGCCGACCAACTCGCGCCGCACTTCACGGGCGCTTACGGACATCCGCTGGTCAAGACCCCTCACATTGATGCATTGGCGGCGAGAGGGGCGCGGTTCGACGCGGCTTATTGCAATGCGCCGCTCTGTGCGCCGTCGCGGTTCAGCTTTATGTCCGGCCAGCACGTCACACGCATCGCTGCCTATGATAATGCGAGCGAGTTCCCGGCGACCGTGCCAACCTTCGCGCATTACCTGCGCCTGATGGGGTATCGCACTTGTCTCAGCGGAAAAATGCATTTCGTTGGTCCGGATCAGTTGCATGGGTTTGAGGAGCGCCTGACGACCGATATTTATCCCGCCGATCATGCGTGGACGCCCGATTGGGAATTGCCAGATGAGCGGATCGATAAGTGGTATCACAACATGGATGCCGTGCGTCAGGCGGGTAAAGCTGCCACGACTTTTCAAATTGAATACGACGAGGAAACTTGTTTTTTCGCGCGCCGGAAAATCTTTGAATACAAGATGAATAAGGTTGACCCGTTCTGCATGGTGGTCAGCTTTATTCACCCACACGACCCGTATGTCGCGCGCCCCGAATGGTGGGATCTCTATGATCATGATGCGATTGATATGCCCGCCGAACCCGATGCGGCAATGGACCCCCATTCCCAACGGGTGATGAAAGGCATCGAGGCGGATAGCGTTGCCGTGACCGATGAAGAAGTCCGCAACGCTCGCCATGCGTATTATGCCAACACGTCCTACTTTGACTCCAATGTCGGCAAAGTTGTGCAAGCGTTGGAAGAAAGCGATCAACTCGACAACACCGTCGTCATCGTCACATCAGATCACGGCGATATGCTCGGCGAGCGCGGCCTGTGGTACAAAATGAACTGGTTCGAACATTCCGCGCGCGTTCCGCTCGTCATGGCGGGGCCGGGAATTGAAAACTGCACCGTCGATGCGGCCTGTTCGCTTGTGGATATCCTGCCGACTTTTGTCGACATCGCCGCGCAAGGTGGAGAAAAACCCAAACCGGGAATGCCGCTCGATGGTCGCTCGCTGTTGCCTGCTGCACAGGGCAAAGAGACCGGAGAGGGCGAGGCCATCGGAGAGTATTGCGCGGAAATGGCCCCGGCACATCCGGTCTTCATGATCCGGCGCGGCAAGTACAAATACATCGCCTGCGAGCTGGACCCGCCACAGCTTTACGACATCATTGACGATCCGATGGAGCTGATAAATTTGGTGGATGATCCAGCACATGCAGCAACAGCGAAAACCTTCGCGGATGAGGTCGCCGCGCGCTGGGATGCGGGGCAGATCCGCGAGAACGTCATCGCGACACAGCACCAACGCCGCGCGATACATGCGGCGATGGAGGCGGGCATGTTGACATCATGGGATTACCAACCCCCGCGCGACGCGGCCAATGAGTTCGTCAGAAACACAGTCTCGTGGGACGACGTGCTGCACCGGATGCAATATCCGGCTCCGGATACTGGCCACTCATGATAGCATACGCGCCCACAGTAGAGCGAATGAACGGGAACCCGATCATTCGCTCCTATATGGAGCGCAGAATGGGCGGCAACCTCAATGGGCCGTCCTTGATTAAAACGCCGGAGTGGTTGGCCGGGCGCTTAGGTCGCTATCACCTCTACTTCGCGCACCACTTGGGCAGCTATATCCGGCTTGCCTATGCGGATGAGTTGGAAGGACCGTGGCAGATTTACGCGCCGGGTGTGCTCGATCTTTCTCAGACGCCGATGTTCTTTGAGCATATTGCCTCGCCGGATGTTCATGTGGATGAGGATCGGCGAGAGCTTCGCATGTATTTTCACGGCATCAGCGCACCGGACCCCGTCACCGAACCGGTTCAATCCACCAGCGTTGCTCATTCTTTTGACGGGATTACGTTCGCAGCACGGCCTGAGTTGCTCGGCGCGTCGTATTTTCGGGTGTGGCAATGGCAGGGCGATTATTTCGCGGTGTCGCTTGGCGGGGAGGTCTGGCGGTCAGAAGATGGTCTAACGCCGTTTGAGCGAGGCCCACGGCTAGAGGGCGTGCCCCCGAACGCGCGGCATTTTGCGGTTCAACGCAAAGGCTCGCGCTTATGGCTGTGCTGGAGTGTGACAGGGGACACGCCCGAACGGCTTTTCCTCGGCTGGCTTGATCTTGCTATGCCGTGGAAGGCATGGCGCGTTGAGGGTGCGTGTGAAATCCTGCGCCCCGAGCACGAATGGGAATATGCAAATTTACCGCAGGTACCCTCGCAGCCGGGTATCGCATGGCATCCTGTGAACCAACTGCGCGATCCGGCTTTTTATCACGAAGACCAGATCGACTATCTCTTATATACGGTCGGCGGCGAAAGCGGCATCGCCATCGCTAAAATCGCGGGGCTGAGCCCAGCATGATCAAGCGAAACGGGAAAGAAATATGACAAAGCGTATCGAAGGAAAAACCGCGCTCGTGACCGGCGGGGCAGGGGGCATCGGCTGGGCGATCTGCAAACGCTTCGCGGCGGAGGGGGCGAAAGTCATCTGTGCCGACATCACTGCGCCGGGCGATTTCCCGCCTGAGAATGTCGAGCACCGCAGTCTCGACATCGCGGATGAGGATGCGGTGCGTTCGGCGTTTGCGCGGCTGGGTGCGGAATGGGACAGCCTCGATATTCTTGTCAACGCGGCGGGGATCGAGATTGAAAAGACGATTGAGGATACGACGCTGGAAGAATGGAACCGCAGTTTTGCGGTCAATGTCACGGGCACTTTCCTGTGCAGCAAATTCGCGCTGCCCATGCTGCGTAAAGACGGCGGTGCGAGCATCATCAACTTTGGCAGCTATGACGGTTTTATCGCGGACCCCGGTCTTGCCGCTTATTGTGCGACAAAGGGTGCTGTTCATGCGCTGACCCGTGCGATGGCGTGCGACCACGGACCAGAAGGCATTCGCGTCAATGCGATCTGTCCCGGCTACGTTGATACGCCAATGTTGCAATCATTCTTTGAGGGCGAAGGCTCTGGTGGCGGCGGCAAAAGCATCGATGATCTGCAACAGGCAGTTCGCGATGTTCATCCGATGCGAACCTATGGAACGCCTGATGATGTCGCCAATCTCGTGCTGTGGCTTGCCTCGGACGAAGCGCGTTATGCGTCAGGACAACTCTGGGTGCTTGATGGTGGCCTGTCCGCGCAGGTTCAACAGATGAAGTTGTAATGACTGATCTACAAGGCCGCGATAAGGTTCTTCACATGATCGCAGGTGTAATTGCGGCACGTCACCGAGCGTACTTCGTGGATCGAGCACAGGTTGTCATCCGCCAAAAACATACAAGGTAAGCTTTCGTCTTTTTCGTTGACGCGAATAGCCGGGAAATTCTCTTTCTGCTGCCAAATATCGCGTTCAGGGAACAGCTTTGATCCCTCTTCATAGTCGATGAAAACTTCATTATAGGGCACGTCGCGCCCAAAATGCTTACTTAGTCTTTTCAACAGGGCGTCTGCGTCGGGGATCGGACCGATGATATAGTCTCGCGTCCCAAGGGCACAGCATCCACTCGCAACACCAGGGCTTCCCATGCAATTCTTCAAGCAAGAATAGACCGTGACCGAGTCGATCAGCTCGTCCCGTGAAGACACTGGAATTGAAGCAGTCTCAACGCTGGCTCGTGACATCGGATTTCCTCAGGTTCGGCTAAAAGTCCCGCTCGACAACGTGGTCTCGGTTGTCCCATTCGACTTCGTTTATCGACGAATATCTGCGTAACGCTGCATACGGACTTTGTCTATTGCGATATGTGAACTCACGTCCATACCAGACCAAATGTGATCAGCAGACAAAAGTTTTGCAGTGTATTTGCCAAGATTTGTTGCACATATTGAAGGATCAGGATTTGGTTAGGGTTCGAACATGTTAAGAGCTTTCGCGCGGGTATTTGCTTTTCTTCTGGCTTTTGCCCTTGCGTCATGTTCAACGCCAAGGCCTCTCGGTGAAATCCAAAGTTTTGAAGCCGAACGAGCACTGGGCGAGAAAACGCTCCCCCAATTTCTACGTGATCGGGGTGGCGTTTACCGTGATCGAGATCTGACCCGTTATCTGAACGACATCGTGGAACGGCTCACTCAGAACGTGGTGGTGCCAGAGGAGTATCAACCGCTGCGGGTTCGGGTTCTCAATACCAGAACTCCCAGCGCGTTTGCGTTGCCGGGCGGAGCGATTTTTCTTTCGCGCGGAATTATCGCTTTTGCAAATGACGAGTCGCAGATCGCAGGGGTTATCGCCCATGAAATTTCTCACGTCCTATCGCGGCATTCCGCCAAACGGATCGCGGCGAATGAACAGACGCTTCTCGATATTGCGCGTGACTTAGAGCAAGATCTGCGCGGAGAATCGCCGCTGCGTCAGATCGCAATCATCGAAAAAGAGTTCGAAGCCAGACAAGACGACGTTGCAGTATTTTCGCGAGAGCAAGAACTGGAGGCGGACCGCCTTGGGTTGCAGATGGCCGCAGCGGCGGGATATGACCCCAGCCGGTTTGGCGAGTTGTTGGCGCGGATGGAGGCCTATCAAGTCAGGCGTGCGGCGCGAACAGGCATTGACGCGAAAATGCTGGAAGAACTCGGCGAGCGCTCTGGCTATCCCAAACTGTCGGAGCGCCTTGCAGCATTGGACAGATTTCGCCCCACCGGCGTCAATCCAGCGGGACGAGATCGCCTGATGGGGGTGATCGATGGCATGATTTTCGATGACCGATTTCAGGGCGGGTTTGTGCGCGACGGCGCTTATTGGCATCCGTCGTTACAATTTTCGTTTCAAATTCCAAGCGAACTCGTGCCAGAGCACGGCTCAGGCCTTCGGTTTCTCTCGCAACATGGACTGTTGGAAATGCGAGTATTGCGGGCAAGGAATGTCACGCTCGATGCGCTCGCCGCACGGCTAAAGGTTCAGGGTCGAATCTCTCCGGGTATAGAGCGGGCCAGCTTGAGTGGATTTCCTGCCATCATCGAACGGAATGAGTTTAACCGTGCGAACGAGGATTTTATCTCGGAGACGGCGGTCATTGATCTTGGCGAGCGCTTCGTTATTTTTCGGTTGCTCACAAAGCCGCAGGATGAACCACAAGTCCGACCCCAATTTTCCAGAATGTTGAACAGCTTGCGGAATACAAATGCGGGAGAGGTCCCTGAACGCCGCACTTATGCGACACGCCGTATCGGTGTGGCAGACACGGTTCCAAACCTGCTTTCAGGATCAGATTTCGGAAATGATGGTGAAGCAGAGTTTCGGGCGTTGAATGGCTTGGGAACAGGTCAATTACCCCCTGTCGGAAGTTGGATAAAACTGATTGAATAAAATCGCTTTCAGTGAGGACCAAGGGACCAAAGGTAACCGCGATGCCAAAATCAGTTATTATTACCTGCGCGCCGACGGGTGGCATTCACACGCCGACGATGTCTCCGCATCTTCCGATCACGCCGGATCAGATCGCAACGGCGAGTATCGAGGCCGCAGAGGCCGGGGCGTCAATTATTCACCTTCACGCGCGCGACCCCGAAACGGGGAAACCTGACCCCCGACCAGAGACATTCAGACAGTTTTTGCCGCGCATCAAACAATCGACCGATGCTGTTGTGAATATTTCGACCGGCGGCGGGCTTGGCATGTCGATGGATGAACGGTTGCTGGCGGCGACCACCGCCTCGCCAGAAATGGCTTCGCTCAATATGGGGTCTATGAATTTTGGAATTTTTCCCCTGTTGGAAAAATACTCTGAGTTCAAACACGATTGGGAACCTGAGTTTTTGGGCATGACGCGGGATTTTATTTTCCCCAATACATTCGCGACGATTGAATACGCACTTAAGAATCTCGGCGACGCGCACGGCACGAAATTTGAGTTTGAGTGTTACGACCTTGGCCACCTTTATAACCTCGCATGGTTTGTCGATAAGGGCCTCGTGAAGCCGCCGTTTTTTGTGCAGATGGTGTTCGGTATTTTAGGCGGCATGGGTGCCGATCTGGATAATATGATGCACCTTCATAAAACCGCGAACCGTCTCTTCGGCGAAGAAAATTATGAATGGTCGGTACTGGCGGCGGGTAAAAATCAGATGAGCTTTGCAACACAGAGCGCCATGTTGGGCGGAAACTTGCGTGTGGGTCTTGAGGACAGCCTCTATATCGGCAAAGGCGAACTTGCGACCTCGAATGCACAGCAAGTGACGCGCATTCGAACGATCATCGAAAATCTTGGCCTGACAGTTGCCACACCAACCGAGGCGCGGGAACGTCTGGGTCTTAAAGGTGGTGACGCAGTAGGGTTTTAATCGAATGAGCGATTTTATTTGGTGCGATTTATCGGCGCTCCGACCCAAAAAGGCGGCTCAGTTTTATCACGGCGTCTTAGGATGGCAGTTCGACGATCCCTCTAACGATTACAGATATGCTTTTTCCGATGAAGCTCCGGTTGCTGCGATCTTCGACATGCCCCCCTTCTTTCGTAAGATCAAAATGCCGAGCTTTTGGATGAGCTATATCCGAGTTGACTCGGTCTCTGATACGGTCCTGAATGCAAAAACGGCGGGTGGCAAAGTCGAGTTGGAAGAAGACTTTGGCGACGGAAAAATTGCATTGATCCGCGATCCGCTTGGCGCGGGCTTTACCGTCTATCAGGGCGGTATGCAGGCGGGCGCCACTGGCCTCGCGAATGCGGGGCTGCGCGTCGGTCACACCTTACATGTGTCGTCCCATGATGCGGTCGCCGATTTCTATCGCGCGACGTTCGGATGGACGACCTCCGCTACGGGCGAGGGACAATGGACAATTTCCGATCCGAGCGGAAAAAAGATTTCCGACCTCAAGGAAAGCTCAGACGTAGAGCGCGGCGGATTTGAGTACTGGGGCATCACTTTCGCGGTGGACGATCTGGAACAGTCGCGGCGAAAGATTGAGTCGCTCGGCGGGACCGTTTTCGCAGAGACGCCCTATGGGGACCGAAAAGCGGTATCGGCTGCCGATATGGATGGTGCGGCGTTTTCTGTTGTGGCAAAGTAATCGAAAAAATGAACGAGATTTGAATGAGGCTTTCGGGAAAAATGGCTCTGGTTACGGGCGGGCGGCAAGGCATCGGACGCGGGATTGTCGATGCTTTCTTGCGAGAGGGAGCCGACGTGACCACGTGCGGACGCGGCGAACGCTCTGCGGACCTTCCAGACGCATGTGCATGGTATCAGGTCGATGTCAGCGACGCGGTGCAGGTAAGCGCCTTAGCTGCAGACCTGAAAACCTGCGATATTGTCGTCAACAATGCCGGTGTACAGGTCGAGAAGACTGTTGCGGACAGTACCGATGATGATTGGAACCTCGTGATGGGGACCAATGCGCGCGGAGTGTTCAATATGTGCCGCGCAATGATCCCGCACATGCGCCGCGGGGGATCAATCATCAATATCGGCTCGATCTCCGGCAACGTCGCTGACCCAAGCATGGCGCTCTACAATGCTTCAAAAGCCTTTGTACATGGCCTCACGCGCTCGATTGCAGTGGATCATGGGCCTGACATTCGGTGCAATGCGATCTGTCCGGGGTGGATTGAGACGGGGATGCTCGACGCCGGCTTCGATCTCGCAAGTGATCCGCAACAGGCAAAGGCCGACGCACTAAAGCGTCATCCCGTCCGCCGGTTTGGACGTCCAGATGATATTGCCAGCATCGCTGTGTGGCTTGCCTCGGACGAGGCGACCTTTGCGACGGGACAGTTCTTTACTGTTGATGGCGGGTTGACCGCCGCCTCGCCGCTCCAGCCGGGATTATCGTAATGGGAGAGCAGACGGCCGTTATCGGCGCAGGCGTAATTGGTGCAAGCTGGGCTGCGCTATTTCTGGCGGCCGGTCATCGTGTTGCCGTCCACGATCCCGCAGAAGGTGCGGAAGATTTCGTGCGCCGCTATATCGGCGCGGCATGGCCGGTTCTCGAACAGCTCGGTTTGACAGAGTCCGGCGATGCTGAAGCGATTAGGTTTCATGCAGATCCTTCCGAAGCCGTCGTGGGTGCTACGTTCATTCAGGAAAGCGTACCAGAGCGTTTGCAGATCAAACACGCACTCTTTGCGACTATCGAAGATGCGATCGCCCCTGATGCTGTGGTTGCATCCTCCGCATCCGGTTTGACCTTGAGCGAAATGCAAGGCGGTTGGCGTGATCCGGCTCGCTTTGTATTGGGACACCCGTTCAATCCGCCGCATCTGATCCCCTTGGTCGAGGTGATGGGGAACGCGCGAACGGCGCAAGGCGTTGTCGAAAAGGCCGAAGCTTTCTATGAGGGCATCGGTAAGGTCACGATCCGCGTAAACCGTGAAGTTCCGGGCCATGTTGCCAACCGCCTGCAAGCTGCGCTGTGGCGAGAGGCTATCCATCTCGTTACATCAGGCGTTGCCAGCGTCGAAGACGTAGATAAGGCAGTGTGGGCCGGGCCGGGGCTTCGTTGGGCGGCGATGGGTCCGACGATGCTGTTCAACCTTGCTGCTGGAAAGAATGGTTTGCCGGAGTTTTGTGAACGCTACGGCGAAAGCTTTCATCGCTGGTGGGATGATCTCGGCGATCCGCGCCTTGATCCGGCAACAGCGGCGGCGCTGTCAGAAGGCGTCAATGCAGAAGGCGCAGGAGCATCCCAAGAAGAACTGGCAAAGCGACGCGATGCGCTCATTGTCGCGATGCTGAACGGAACAAAAGGGCTGAGATAGGCGTCAGCCCACCCCGACATATTTATGCACAAGATCGAGGTTGCCGCGCAGA
>CAZJWF010000013.1:0-41308 GCA_964549375.1 uncultured Neomegalonema sp. | reverse complement strand
AAGAGCGCATGGACGAGTATATGGTCTACGCGACCACCGCCGAGACCTGCGATGTCCCCTATGAATGGCTGACCCCTGAACAGATTAAATCTCGTTGGCCTCTGGTGCGAACCGAAGATCTCAAAGGTGCGATTTATCACCCGACGGATGGTTACATTAATCCGGCGGATGTTTCGCAAGCGATGGCCAAAGGCGCGCGGATGAATGGCGTTGAAATCGTCCGCCGCGCGCAGGTCGATGGCTATCGCCGTGAGGGCGATGAGTGGGTTGTCGAAGGCCGTATTATGGCCGAGCGCGGGAATTCACTAATCTCGACGGATGAGACTTTCGAAATCCGCTGCGAACATGTCATCACCGCAACCGGCAATCACGCGCAGCGTTCGGCTGCGATGATCAACACTTACATTCCGGCCATTCCCGTCGAGCACCAATATATCGTGACTGAACCCGATTCTGCTTTGCAGGAGTGGCGCAAGGAAAATGGCGAGCATCCGGTGCTGCGCGATGCTGATGCGAAATGGTATGTGCGCGAGGAGCGCGGTGGCTGGATACTTGGCCCTTACGAGCGTAACGCCCCGGCCTGGGCAACATGGGGTGTGCCGGAGAATTTTCGCGCTGACCTCTTGCAGCTTGATCTGGAGCGGATCGAAGAAGAATATGCGTCGTTTATTCACCGAATTCCCTCCTCAGAAGAATGTGGCCTAAAAGATGATTTTAACGGGCCGATTTGCTACACGCCCGATGGGAATCCGCTGATTGGCCCTGCACCGAGGGTCGATAATTTTTGGTTCGCAGAAGGGTTTTCGTTCGGCATTACCGCTGCCGGCGGGGCGGGGCATTACCTGACGCAGCTTATTACCGAGGGCGAAGCCGAGATCGATATGTGGTCGCTGGACCCGCGCCGCTTCGGAAAGTGGGTCGGGCGCAACTACGCGGTCAAAAAGAACGAAGAAGCTTACGAGCACGTCTATATCTTGCACCATCCCGATGAGGAGCGCACGGCAGCGCGGCCCTTGCGGACGGCACCATGCTATGATCGCATGAAAGCGGCTGGTGCACAGTTTGGGCAGGCGAACGGGTGGGAGCGCCCGAATTATTTCGCACCCGAAGGGTTTAGCGATCACGATGCGCGGTCATTCCGGCGCGGTGGTTGGTGGAACTATGCCAAAGCCGAAGCTGAGGCCGTGCGTTCCAGTGTCGGTATGTTCGATGCGACTGCCTTCACCAAACATATGGTCAAGGGACCGGGCGCTACGGCTTTCCTAGATTGGTTGACATGCAACAAGCTGCCAAAGATTGGTCGAATTAATCTGACTTACGCGTTGTCCGTGGCAGGAACGGTACGGACAGAGTTCACGATTGTCCGGCTTTCGGATGACGAATTCTACCTCGTTTCCGCCGGAGCCGCGCAGACTTATGACAGCGACTATCTGGTGAAGATGGCCGCAAGCAAACGTGACGAAATGGGCTGGATCGAAGTTCAAGATGTGACGACGCAATGGGGCGTCTTCGCGTTAGCTGGACCGAAATCGCGCGAGTTGATGGAAGCCATTATCTATGCTGACAACCCAAAGGCTGAGTTTACCAACAAAGCGTTTCCTTGGTTGTCAGCGAGAAAGATCGACCTCGGTATGTGCCCGACCCATGCCATCCGCGTTGCCTATACCGGCGAGTTGGGTTGGGAGTTACATCACCCGATTGAGATGCAGAACTATCTCTTTGATCGGATCACGGCGGCAGGGAAATCTCTCGGTCTGAAGCTCTGTGGTGGACGGGCGCAAAACTGGCTACGGATCGAAAAGTCCTACCGTGCTTTCGGGACGGATCTGGGCCGCGATGCGACGCCACTTGAAGCGGGATTGGATCGTTTTGTTGATCTTTCCAAAGACTTTAAAGGCAAGGCCGAGATGGAGAAGACCGGGATTCGCAGCAAATGTGTAACACTGTTGATCGACGGGCCAGCTGACGCCGACCCGTGGGGCCGGGAGGCGCTATATTTGCCGGACGGGGAAACCCGTGTTGGGCGTCTGACATCGGGCGGCTATTCCGTGCATTTTGGTAAGCAGATTGGCTTGGGCTATGTGAAGCCCGAGCACGAAGCCGTCGGCACGAAATTGAAATTGCGGATGTTTAACGACCTTTGGGATTGCGAAGTGGTTGAAGACAGCCCTTACGATCCGAAAAATCAAACGATCCGTGTCAATGCGCCGGATGCCTAAGGCCGGGGCGGCGATTTGATCGCTCTAAGATGCCAAGATGCGAAACCATCAACTGTGGGCTGGGCTATTTCATGAATCGGCTCTTAGTTGTACACCCCCGGTTTTTTCAGCTTGATCGTGTTTGCCGAGGTGTATGATCTTTAGTAGCAACTCAGAAAACGATCTGTCTACGGAACGTGCGCTATCGAATGTGTGGGTTCATCCAAGACGGGCTTTTCGCGATTTCCTCTTTGATTTTATGATATTTTTCAGCATCTTAATCATGACTGCCGTTTCTAATCCACAGTAGGCTGACGAGTATCAATTTTAGAATTTTGGTGCATGGGTGCATCGGGTCGCCGCTGCGTTATATTTTGATACAAGAAGATTTCATGGGTGCTTGCAGCTTTTGTCGCACCCTGCGTAACTTAGGTCACGTCGATGTGTATCTGATCAGACGAGCTGACGGATGTTCATCACGCGGGGAATGAGGACTGGGACACGATGACGACGTTTCTGATGATCATATTTGTTTTTGCGGTGGTACTCGGCGGAGCGATCCTCGGCTGGTTGGCGCGGTCGCAGCAATTTGGTTTCAGTAGCGCTGTCGATCTGATCGATCGGGGCGAGGTCGAGGATCCGAAACACGGGGACTGACGCCATGATAAAATTTGCAATGATCGTGCTCACGCTGCTGACGGTGTTGGGCTCAGCGATGCTTGGATGGCTCGCAAGGCGCTATGCTTTAGGCGGACGGTGCGAACCATTTGGCAGTGATGAGCTGGCGAAATCCTTGCCGGAAGGTAGCGGTTTAGCAGCGGGAGCCATTGGGACTGTCGCGGCAGGAACGGCTGCGATGCGGTATGCGGAAGATGGTTCCGAAAGCGGGCCATCGGGCAGCGCAAGTGCCGGATCAACCGTGACGGGGTCCGCAAAGTTTTCCTCCGGAACGGGTGCAGATACGCTGAAAGGCGAGGCAGGCGGTTCTGCGCCGCGTGCTGATGCCAATGGATCGGATGTATCTGACGTTGCGGCGGATTTGACCAGCAGCACGTCTGCGTCGTCTCTCACGGCTTCCTCTCACGCTGATACCTCAGGCAAAGCCGAATGGTTTGATGGCGATGCGGATGCCAGTGGTTCGACAAGCGAAAATTCATCGGCATTGGCCGCAACGGCAGCGGGAACCGCAGGTGCAGTTGGAGCGGCAACGAAACTTGTTTCAGGCAGCGGAGCGGGTGCAGATGCCTCGACCTCCGGTGAGGCAGTGTCCAACTTGTCTGACCAAGATATGGCAGCGCGTAGTGGCGTTGGCTCAGGCGATGACGCTTCTGGTGCTTCGTCGACTTCCGGTGGTGGCGATTCTGCTACTGGTCCTGCTGCGAGTGCCGGAGCTGGATTGGTCGCTGACGGAAGGTCGGCAGGAGTAGACGATGAGGAAGATGACGGCGTTGCATTAGTCGATATTCCCTCCAGCCTATCTGCCGAAGAGGCTGAAGCCGAACGGTTGTTGGCCTCTGATGAAGCCATCGCGGCTCCGACCAGTCGTCTTGACGCGCCGCGCTCCAACCAAAGCCCTGATGACCTGACTAAAATCAAAGGCATTGGGCCAAAGATTAATGGCCAACTGAATGATCGCGGTATCTATTACTACGATCAGATTGCTGACTTCTCAGGTTCCGATTTGGCTTGGGCGGATCGCGAGCTTGGGTTCAAAGGCCGCGCTGTTCGCGACCGTTGGATTCCGCAAGCGCGGGGTTTGATGGATGCGTCTGCTCTGGACGGACCGTCTGGCGGCAATGATACCGCTGATGTTAATGGCGTGGACGGTGCCGGCTCAACAGCATCGTCACATTCGGGCGCTGCAACATCCGCCGGACTTACTGGGACCGGAGTAGCTGCTGGTGGAATGTCGGCGGGTGCAGATGATGAGGAAGATGGCGGCGTTGCATTGGTCGATGTTCCCTCCAGCCTTTCTGCCGAAGAGGCTGAAGCCGAACGGTTGTTGGCCTCTGATGAAGCCATCGCGGCTCCGACCAGTCGTCTTGACGCGCCGCGCTCCAACCAAAGCCCTGATGACCTGACTAAAATCAAAGGCATTGGGCCAAAGATTAATGGCCAACTGAATGATCGCGGTATCTATTACTACGATCAGATTGCTGACTTCTCAGGTTCCGATTTGGCTTGGGCGGATCGCGAGCTTGGGTTCAAAGGCCGCGCTGTTCGCGACCGTTGGATTCCTCAGGCACGCGGTCTGATGGATGCGTCGGCCTTGGACGATTCTGCAGATTCCTCAAATCGAGCACAAAGCGCGGAATTAACTGCTTCGGAAGCTGAAGTTCGCCAATTACGGACGCGGCTGGGGTTGAACCCGGATAGCGGCAGTTCTGCGAATAATTTAGGCAAGAGCGATGCCGAACGATTAGAGGCATCGCAGCAAGAGGCTCGCGAACTACGCCAACAGCTTTGGACGAAAGAAGAGGCTGAGAAAGTAAATGCTGGTTCTGCATCCAGCTCCGTTTCTGGCGCGGGTACCTCCACAGCAGTTGCGACGGCGGCGGATGCTGGCAGCTTTGGCGCATTGAGTTCAGAAGAAGCTGAAGCGGAAAAATTGATTGCTTCCGGCTCTGCCCCAAAGACTGTTTCTAATCGTCTCGACGAACCCACACCGGGTTTTGATCCGGATGACCTGACAAAGATCCGAGGGATCGGCAAACCGACCCAATCGCGTCTGAATCGAAATGGCATCTATTACTATGATCAGATTGCCGGGTTCACGGCGGCTGATCTTGCATGGGCCGACAAAACGATGAACCTTGACGGTCGGGTGGTCAGTGACCGCTGGATTCCGCAAGCGAAGGCTCTTGCAGGCGAAACGGAGGGCCACGGGTCCGCAGCAGGTGGTGCCGGTTTGACGACGGCAGCAGGGTTTGCTGACTTGTCTGATGATGACGAGAGCGGCGCTGAAGATGAAATTCTTGTCGATGTCCCAAGCGGTCTGACTGAAGAAGAGGCCGAGGCAGAGCGCTTGCTAGCATCAGGAGAAGAAATCGCACCACCCGCGAGCCGGTTGGATGCTCCACAAAGCGGACGCGCACCCGATGATCTGACCAAGATCAAAGGCATTGGTCCGAAGATCAACAGCAAACTGAATGATCAGGGCATCTATTATTATGATCAGATCGCCGGCTTTAAAGGATCGGACCTTGCTTGGGCGGATCGTGAGCTGGACTTCAAAGGTCGTGCTGTTCGCGACCGATGGGTGCCGCAAGCGCGCGGGTTGGTGGAGTTATCCAGCTCAGCAGGAACCCCAGCGGCCGCACCAAAAACACTGCTCGATAAGCCGATTGAAGGCGAATCACCTGATGACCTGACGGAGATCAAAGGGATCGGCGCTGTCCTGCAAACGCAGTTGAACGAAAAAGGCATCTATTATTACAGCCAGATTGCGGAGTTCAGCGACAGCGATCAGGAATGGGCGAACCAGACACTCGGTTTTCCGGGCCGTGTCGAGCGCGACGACTGGATTCCACAGGCGAAAGAACTGGCAGCGGGCCGGGCGACACGCCGCAATGTGCTGTCCAATGCGGGCAAACAACTCGGAGCGCTATCAGAGAATGAAGCTCCGGGGGAAATGTCGGGGGACGAAAGCGAGGCGATGCGCCTGATTGAATCAGGCAGTTTCGTCGCAGATGATTCTAACCGTCCCACGTCTCTGCTTCAGTCTGCCTCGAACGGTCCGGCTGATGATTTGCAGCAGATCAAGGGTGTGGGGCCAAAGCTGAACACGCTACTGAACAGTCTCGGTATCTATTATTTCCGCCAAATTGCCGACTTCTCGGCCACGGATATTGCGTGGGTTGATAGCAAGCTGCAATTCAAGGGTCGGATTGTCCGTGATCGTTGGGTCGATCAGGCGAAGCGGTTGAGCTGAAATGAAAAAACGGCGCATCGTGAAATGCGCCGTTTTTTAGGATTTTGACTCTCTGGCCGCTCAAAGCTACCGAGAGGCGAGCATTAACCTTCGCGCTGCGCCTTTTTGCGGGCCAGCTTGCGGGCACGACGGATTGCCTCTGCGCGCTCACGAGCGCGGCGTTCTGACGGCTTTTCGTAATGCTGACGCAATTTCATCTCACGAAAGACGCCTTCACGTTGCATCTTCTTTTTCAGGGCTTTAAGCGCCTGATCGACATTGTTGTCACGGACCAAAACCTGCACGGTTTTCACCACCCTTCGAGTGCGTTAGCGTCACAACAACTCCGATGAGCCGCGCGACGTGTTGAATTCGAGACGCGCTCTATATCAATGAGATGCGCCCTTGTCGAATCGTAGGAGGCAGAAATGGCCGATTATCGTGAAGAAATGGCTGATACCGCACGTTCTCAGGCTGAAATGCCTGAATATCTTCATGAAACCCGCGACGCGGTGCTCAAAATCGCTCTGCCGAATGTTCCTTTCGACGGTTGGTCTGAAAAATTGTTTCGGCACGCCATCGCAGAGGCGGATGTTGATCCTGCTTCGGCCAAACTGGCCTTTCCGCGCGGGGCCGTTGATTTGGCCGCTGAGGCACATCGGCATGATGATCGGCGCTTTTTGGATCAAATCGCTGAAGTCGGCGATGTCTTGCGTGTCCGTGAAAGGATCACCAAGGCTATTCGGATGCGGTTGGAACTTGCGGGCGAGAATGAAGAGGCGGTGCGCCGTGCTGCCGCGCTTTTTGCCTTGCCGCAAAATGCTGCTGAAGGCGCGCGTTTGACATGGGGAACGGCGGACGCGATTTGGAGGGCAATCGGAGATACTTCAACCGATTATAATTGGTACACGAAGCGGATGACTCTCTCCGGCGTCTACTCTGCGACGCTGCTCTACTGGTTGGGAGATACCTCTCTGGATAAAGAGGCGAGTTGGCGATTTCTGGACCGTCGGATCGAGGACGTCATGCGGATCGAAAAGGTTAAAGCAATGGCGCGGAACAATCCACTGGCGAAACTCGCGCTCGCCGGGCCGCGTGCCTTGTTGAGCCGCGTTCGCGCGCCGCATTTGCAGGATAAACCCGGCAAGTTGCCTGTCGGGTTTCCGGGCCGGAGTTAAGTTTTCTGCGTCAGCGTTGTGACGTGACCCATTTTACGATCAGGCCGCGATGAGCCTTTGCCATAAAGATGAACACCTTGTGCTTTTGATGCCAGTGATTGCCAGTCATCCGCCTCGTCGCCGAGTAGGTTGACCATCACCGCATTCGAGTGACGTTCGGTCGACCCAAGTGGCCAGCCGCAGACCGCTCTGACATGCTGCTCGAACTGATTAATGAAACAGCCTTCGATCGTCCAGTGACCCGTGTTGTGAACGCGCGGCGCGACCTCGTTGACCAGAGTTTGACCATTGGAGAGCACAAACATCTCGACCCCCATCACGCCGATATAATCGAGCGTTTCAACGATCTTCTGCGCTATATCGAGTGCGGCGTCACGGGTTGTCCCGTCGAGGGTGGCCGGAACGGTTGTTCGGCGTAGGATGCCGTTCTCGTGGTCATTTTTGCCGGGGTCATAGCACCTAATTTCGCCGTGAGCACCCCGCGCGACGATCACGCTGATTTCGTGGTCGAAAGTAATCATGCCCTCTAGAATGCAAGGTGCGCCGTTCATCTCCGCTAACGCGTCGCGGGCATCAGACCGGCTCGTAATCCGGATTTGTCCTTTGCCGTCATAGCCGAATCGCCTGGTTTTTAAGATGCCAGCCTCACCGATGGTGACAATGGCATCCTCAAGATCGGCGACGCTATTGATGGCATGCCAAGGGGCGGTCTCGATACCCTGTACGTTGAGAAATGATTTTTCGGCGACACGGTCTTGTGCGATTGCCAGCGCCTTCGCATGGGGTCGGACGGGAACGTGCTTTGCGAGGGCCTCACAGGTTTCGGCGGGCACATTCTCGAATTCTGTTGTCACTGCATCAACCGAGGCCGCGAAGGCTTTCAACGCGGCTGCGTCGTCATAAGTGGCGCAGGTAAATGCTGACGAGACTTTCGCCGCTGGGCTGTTTTCTTCAGGGGCAAAGATATGCGCGTCTATTCCCAACCTCGCTGCCGACATTGCGAGCATCCGCCCCAACTGTCCACCACCAAGAATACCGAGCGTCCCGCCCGTCGGAACGGTCATACAGGGGTCTCCGCGACATTGGCGCTTTGCTCTGCGCGCCAATCCGCAACCCGCTGCGCCAGTTTCGCGTCTGTCGTGCCAATGATCTGGGCCGCGAGCAGGCCAGCGTTGCCTGCCCCCGCCTCGCCAATCGCGAGCGTGCCAACCGGCACACCCTTTGGCATTTGCACAATGGAGAGCAGACTATCGAGGCCGGAAAGCGTTTTGCTCTGAACTGGAACGCCGAGTACTGGAACGGTTGTTTTTGCGGCGATCATTCCCGGCAAATGGGCGGCCCCCCCCGCCCCGGCGATAATCACCCGGATGCCTCGCTCTGCCGCGGACTCGGCATACGAAAACATCCGATCCGGTGTGCGGTGGGCAGAGACGATACGCGTTTCATGCGCGATGCCCAACGTAGCAAGCATGTCCGCCGCGACCTTCATCGTCGGCCAATCTGACTGGCTGCCCATTACGATCCCGACCAAGGGGGTATCACTCACAACGTGTTCCTTTTAGGCAATAATATCAGGGTGCAGCAGATCATATATGCGTTCTATCTCGTCTTTGAGGGCTAGTTTTCGGCGTTTCATCCGGGATAAAGCCAATTGGTCACGAATGGGACCAAGGTCGCCGCCGGTAATTTCCTCATCAAGCGCGCGATGCTCGTCCTTTAGCGCCTGATAGCGCGCTTCGAGATCCGCTCGATCATGGTTCTCGTTCATTCGTGGGCCCAGCGAGAAAAGAAGGTTCGTGCTTAGAGAACGGCGGTTATAACTGAGGCATGGCACAGAAGAAAGCGGAACGGTTCTGGAAATACGCACTGACTCTTTACGACCAAGAAGCGGTACGAGAGGCGCTTTTGCGCTTGCAGGACCGGGATGGTGCTGATGTGCCGCTGCTTCTGTGGTGTGTTTGGTGTGGTGCTGAAGCGCAGGGCGTTTCCGATGAGGCGATGAGCCAAGCGGTTGAGTTCTCTGCCGTTTGGCGCGAACAAACGGTGAGTCCGCTCAGGAGCCTTCGCCGCGCGCTGAAACCGGGCATTTCCGGCGTTTCGAAGGAGTTGTCAGAGGCAGCGCGAACGAAGATTGCGACGACAGAGCAAGCCGTTGAGCGGCTACAGATGGATCACCTTGTCGAGTTATCGGAAAACACCTTGAACGTCACAGCGCGCGAGAACATTGATCGATATGCGCGCGTCGCAGGTCTATCGTTGGGCGCGTCGGATGTATCCATTTTGGTGGAGATGAGGTGACGTATGTCTTGTCCTGTCTCACCTGTGCGCTTATTTCGTGCACATGACAAAAAATAAATGGCACCCTAAAAACTGGTTCAAACGTCAGCCCCACGTGTCGGTGATCCGTCTTTACGGCACAATCGGTGCTGGAGGGCGATTTTCTGAGACAATCTCGCACGCACCCTTTGAAAAGGCGATCGACGAGGCGTTTGCGTCAAAGCGAACGAAGGCTGTCGCCTTGGTCATTAACTCGCCCGGTGGCTCGCCGTCTCAAAGCGGTTTAATCGCGCGGCATGTTCGGCGTCTTGCCGATGAAAAAGACATTCCGGTTTTGGCCTTTTGCGAAGATGTTGCGGCGTCGGGCGGTTATCTGCTGGCCTGTGCTGCCGATGAGATTTTTGTCGATGAATACTCGGTTGTCGGATCAATTGGTGTGATCGCGGCAAGTTTTGGTGCTGTAGATGCGATCGGTAAAATTGGGGTGGAACGCCGGGTTCATACGGCAGGCAAAAGCAAATCGTTCATGGATCCTTTCCGGGAAGTAAAGCCTGAAGATGTCGCGCGGCTTGATACGATCCTAAATACCATCCACGAACGCTTTATTGCTTGGGTGAAGGGCGCGCGCGGGGATCGCCTTGATCCAAATACTGATTATTTTCAGGGTGATATCTGGGTGGGGCAAGTCGCAGTTGATGTCGGTATGGCCGATGGCGTTGGTCATCTTGCTCCGATTGTAAAGGAACGCTTCGGCGAGGACATCGCATTGCGAGAGGTTGGGCGCAAAAAGCCTGGTTTGCTGGCTCGGCTATTGGGTGGCGGTAAGGGCTCTTTAACCGCGAATGCAGCAGAGTCTGTTGGTGTCGGCGCGGCACAGGCCGCAATCAACGCTGTAGAAGAACGCGCGCTATGGGCGCGCTACGGGATCTATCCATGCTGATGAAAATCTTCGTAACCGGCGGTATTGTGATCGGCGCGCTGCTAGCAATGCGTGTTTTTGGGCGTGCTGCCGATACAAAGATGACCCGCACTGAAGATCAGGCGCGAGACTCAGCGCGTCGCAGGCTCCAAGGCGAAGATTTCGTGCGGTGTGAGGATTGTGGGGCGTATACGTCTAAATCAGACCCGTGTGCTTGCAAAAGTTGAACACAAAAGCCGCGCTTCCCACGCTGAGCTAAATTCCAAATTGATTCCGCGTACACCGTCTTTTTTTGTCGATCCGCCAAAGTTCTACACAATTGATGTTGACTCGTGTTTAGGGGGCCTAGTCACGAGCAGAATCTTATTCTCGTAGATTTGTGGCTCCGCTGATCTATTTTATGTATTTTATTTCAATAGTTTAAAATATTGCCTAATATTTGAGCAAATGGCGTAAATGTTAGAGAGTCCCTAGGGAGTCGCTTTCTGCGCTCATCTTTCCAACAGGGTTATCCACAGGCTGTGGGGATGAGGCTAACACCCTTCTCTAAGGCCCTAAATCGTTGAGAGATTCCTTTTCTCTGAACACCGTGTCTTGATCTTTTGACACCCCAAAGTTGAGCCTCGAATCAAGGGATCACGACACAATTTCCGACATGTTGGCCCTCGCGCTTCAGAATTTCGATTCAGGTTAGGACCGAGTGGTCCTATAACCTCGCTATGACCAAAGCGAACCGACCCGATCCGGCTCCCTCGCTTCCTGAACCGAGTTCGCCCATCGGTTTTGAGGAGGAAGGGCAGGCATATGAGATCGACGCACCTACGCATGGTGCGGAGCGTGCGACAGGACCTGATGTTATCAAGTCCTACCTTTCGCGATTGCCAAATGGTCCCGGCGTTTATCGGATGCTTAGTGACAAAGGCGAGGTTCTTTATGTCGGGAAAGCCCGCAATCTGAGAAACCGCGTGTCGAGCTACACGCGCTATGACGGTCACACCACGCGCATTCAGCGGATGATCGCGGCGGCGGCATCGTTGATCGCCGTTGTGACCCGCACTGAAACCGAAGCGTTACTGCTAGAAAGCAACCTGATCAAAAGGTTGAAGCCGCGTTACAATGTCTTGTTGCGCGACGATAAGAGCTTTCCATACATCTTAATCGAAGGCGGCCACGAGTATCCCCGTCTGCGAAAGCATCGCGGTGCGAAATCCGTTGAAGGGCGTTACTTTGGACCCTTTGCCTCGGCAGGCTCAGTCAACAGGACGCTGAACCATTTGCAAAAGGCATTCTTGCTCCGCTCGTGCAATGACTCCACATTTGATGGACGAACGCGACCCTGCCTGCTGTATCAAATCAAGCGCTGCTGTGCCCCTTGCGTGGAGTATGTCAGCCCCAACGAATACAAAGAACTGTCTGATGAGGCTTTTGATTTTCTGGCGGGAAAATCGACTGCGGTCCAAGAGCGCCTTGCCGCGGAGATGAACGCGGCGGCGGTGGATCTTGACTATGAAAAAGCCGCAGTGTTTCGAGATCGGATCAAAGCGCTGACACAGGTTCAGGCCCATCAAGGCGTGAACCCGCGCGGCATTGATGAAGCGGACGTCGTCGCGCTTCATATGGAAAGCGGACAGGCTTGCGTTCAGGTGTTCTTTTTTCGGGGCGGTCAGAATTGGGGCAATAAAGCCTACTTCCCGCGACTGGCCTCTGATGCCGACGAAGCAGAAGTGTTAGCCGCATTTCTGGGGCAGTTTTACGATACGAGACCGCCAGCGAAATCTATTTTGCTTAGTCACGAACCTGCTGAGCGCGACCTTTTGCAAGCCGCGCTGACTGAGGCGGCAGGGAATAAAATTACGCTGATCGTACCCGCGCGCGGCGAGAAGCGAGAATTGGTTGCCGATGCCTCCCGAAATGCCCGCGAGGCACTGGCTCGACGCATGGCTGACTCGGCAGCTCAGGGACGATTGCTTGACGGGTTGGTCGAAGCGTTTGATCTGTCGGATCGTCCGACACGGATAGAGGTTTATGATAACTCGCACATCATGGGAACGGATGCCGTTGGCGGGATGATTGTTTCCGGGCCAGACGGCTTGCAGAAAAATCAATATCGGAAATTTAATATCAAAAGTACCGATCTGACCCCCGGTGATGATTTTGGCATGATGCGCGAAGTTCTGACCCGGCGTTTTTCACGCTTGATGAAAGAAGACCCCGACCGAGAAAAGGGTAACTGGCCTGATCTGGTCTTGATCGATGGTGGGCAAGGTCAATTGACTGCGACGCTTGAAACCTTGAGTGAACTGGGCGTTGAAGACGTGTCTGTGGTGGCGGTTGCCAAGGGACAAGAGCGCGATGCGGGCAAGGAGATTTTCTATCGCGAAGACCATGCGCCAAAGGCGCTGCCACACCGCGATCCAACTCTTTATTTCCTGCAACGCCTTCGCGATGAGGCGCACCGTTTCGCGATCGGCACGCACCGGGCCAAGCGGGCAAAGTCTCAGATGGTCAATCCGTTGGATGAGATTGGCGGTATTGGTCCAGCACGTAAGCGGGCGTTGCTGGCGCATTTTGGATCAGCAAAGGCTGTCAGTCGCGCGGGCGTCACAGATCTTGCGGCGGTCGAAGGTGTCTCGAAAGCAATGGCGCAAAAAGTGTACGACCACTTCAACGGCGAGTGAGATTGTCTCAGTCATCGAGCGCGAGCCTCACCCGATCACTGGACACACCATAACTTCTTGCAGGGCCGCAACCAGCTCATCAGTTGAATCAGCGGTGACGAACTGGCCGCCCGTCCGATCCGCCAAACAGCGGGTTTCGGTGTGCAAGCGCTTTCGCTCGTTCGCTGTCAACTCGCTGTTTTCGACATAGGTGGTGTGGTCCGAAAACGCGAGTGTATCGAAGGGTAGTCTGAAACCGATTACATGCACGGTAATATTCGTGCTCGCGAGAGACGGTGCCACATCGCAAGTTTGCCCGCCGCAAGTCTCCGCCCCGTCTGTCACAAGGACGACAGCGCCCGACTTCCCCGTCGTACTGAGTAAATTCGCGGCGTTTTCGACAGCTGCGGTCAAGGGTGTGCCTCCATCGGGTTCGGTTGCGTCGACTTCCGCAATAATCTGGGCTGCCGCATTATGTCTGGGTAAGAGACGCAGATCGATGTTATCGCACGTCCCGCCGGGGCCGGGACCATAGATGATCAATCCGACCCGCCTGAGGGGTGCAATATCTGGCATCGCACGTCTGATCGCGTCGCGGGCCTCGTCTATTCTAGGTATCGATAACTGAGTCTCACCAACCCCGGTCATGGAGGCCGACGCGTCAAACACCAATATGGCGTCGGCGTTGCAATTCAGTACATCGAAGGCACCGGCAGAATTAAATGTCAGGACGCATGTCAGTGCGGTTGCGGTAGACCGAACCGAAAATCGCTTGATCGCATTCGACATGAGCATCGTCCTTTTCCTGTTGCGAACAGAGCGGAAAGCAATCGCCTGACCTCGCTCGCTCTTCCCTCTAGAAAATGGCTTGCTCCGCAACGCAGGCAATGACAGGAACAGGAATGAGCGAAAATTCTCCTCACATTCTCGTTGATGCGGATGCCTGTCCAGTAAAAGAAGAAATCTACAAAGTCGCCTTTCGACACGAAGTACCTGTGACCGTTGTTTCGAATGGCGGTATTCGAATCCCTGAACACGCGCTTGTCGAGCGGATTATTGTCCCCGCTGATCCCGATGCCGCCGATGACTGGATTGCCGAACGCGCGAATGCCGCATCAGTGATCGTGACGGCTGATATTCTTTTGGCGGAGCGCGGTGTGAATGTGGATGCAACGGTCCTCGCGCCAACCGGCAAACCTTTTACGAAAGATTCTATTGGCTCGGCGGTTGCCACCCGGAACCTGATGGCTGAATTGCGGGTTGGCGGTGATCAGATGGGAGGACCATCTGCCTTCAAGAAAGAAGACCGTTCTAGGTTTTTGCAAGCACTCGATACAGCGCTGGTGCGGTTGAAAGCAGCGCGTTAAAGTCGCTGAAACAACCCGGAGCGACTTATGATTCCGACTGATGCCGTTTCACGCCTTGGAACCGAGAGTGCCTTTTCCGTTTTGGCACGCGCTGCTGAGTTAGAGCGCAGTGGAAAAGCCATCATCAACCTTGGCATCGGTCAACCTGACTTTCCAACACCAGACCATATTGTCGAGGCCGGAATTAAAGCGCTGAGTGATGGACATCACGGCTATACTCCCGCGAAGGGCATCTTGCCTCTGCGCGAGGCTGTCTGTGCGGATATATCAAAGCGACGCGGTGTCGAGATCTCCCCCGAAAACATCACTGTGATGCCGGGCGGAAAACCCACCATGTTTTTCTCGATACTGATGTTCGGCGCACCGGGCACAGAGATCATCTATCCTGATCCGGGCTTTCCGATCTACCGTTCGATGATTGAATATTCGGGCGCAACTCCGATTCCGATGACGCTTCACGAAGAACGTGATTTCGGGTTCAGCGCCGACGAAGTGCTCAGCCAGATCAACGCCAAGACCCGCTTGATCATCGTGAACTCTCCCGGCAATCCAACCGGCGGTGTGACACCGAAAGTCGAGGTCGAAAAATTGATTGCGGGATTGGCGGATTGGCCCGACGTAGCGATCATGTCGGACGAAATCTACAGCAGGATGCTCTATGGCGGACGAGAACACGTCTCGTTTCTCGCTTATCCTGAAATCCGAGATCGTCTGATTGTTTTGGACGGGTGGTCAAAAACCTATGCCATGACGGGCTGGCGGCTTGGGTATGCGGTGTGGCCTGACAAGTTGATTGATCTGGCAGAGCGGTTTTGCGTGAATGCACACTCTTGCGTGAATGCAGCAACGCAATATGCCGGAATTGCCGCTTTGGAGGGGCCGCAAGATGCGGTCGAGACGATGATGAAAGCCTTCGACGAACGCCGAGTGGCCATCGTGAAGATGCTTAATGACCTGCCGGGATTTCGCTGCGCGGATGCGGCGGGGGCGTTCTATGCTTTTCCGAATATTGAAGGTACGGGCATTGATGCCCGAAACATGCAAACTCGTTTGCTCGAAGAGGCCGGCGTCGCAACGATTGCGGGTACCAGCTTTGGCGTCAACGGCGATGGTTTTCTGCGGTTTAGTTACGCGAACTCTTTAGAAAATATCGAAGCCGCGATTGGTCGGATCGACGCGCTCCTCAAGTAGGGGCTGTGAGACGGACTGGACGTAGATAGATCAGGTTTTGTCCGGCTCGTGGCGTGAAGGCTGAGTCGACAAAACCCCGAAACACGCTCGAGGGTGTCAGACCTTGTGGCGAAAGATGAAATAACGTCCTTCGGCCACGCCTTCTGGCGTCGGTAGCTTTTCGAATCCTTCGAATTTTGCATTCGCAACAATGATTGCTCCATCCGCGAGAACAGCGGGGAGAGATGCCGCAACTGCGTTCGCCAGCGGGACGTCTTCTTCCGGGACACCAGTGCCTAGGTCGTAATGGGCCAAGGCGACTCCGGGTCCGATGCGCTTCGCGAGCGCCTCAATCATTGCCTCTGCTTCGCCTGCCAAAAAGAATTTATCGGGCGGTATTGAGGAGGGATGTGCGGCCATGCGGCGGTCAATCGTATAGACATCGCGCTCTGGCGCGATTTCACGCAGGTGATGGTAGGTTCGGCCATTTCCGAGACCTATATCTAAGAACGCACCATCTGGCGCGTTGCCAATAGCCCATCCCAAACAGTCACGTTGTGCGGAGAGGCGGCGAATAACACTGTCTAATCTGCTCATACGCGCTTCCTAAGCGGCGCTTCTGTCGCTATCAAGACCCTGATGATCTGGACTGTACCAAATATCCTGACGATTCTGCGTGTGATCGCGGCGCCTTTCGTTGCGCTGTCCTTCGCGGTGTTCGAACGCCCTTTCGCGGATTGGTTTGCGTTTTGCCTGTTCATGGGGGCGGCATTTACGGATTTCGTGGACGGCTGGTACGCCCGAAAGTTCAATGCCACGAGCGCTTTCGGCAAAATGCTCGATCCGATTGCTGACAAAGCGATGGTGATCATCGCGCTTTCGTCTCTTGCTGCGCTTTACGGTGTAAATTGGTGGTTTGCGATTCCGGCGACGGTCATCCTGCTGCGTGAGGTTCTCGTTTCTGGCCTTCGCGAGTATCTGGGAGACATTAAATTAGATGTCACCAAGCTGGCGAAATGGAAGACGACGGCTCAAATGCTCGCAATAGGCGGACTTTTCCTGGCGGCGGGTTGGAATACTTACTTTGACATCGCGGACGTTCAAGCGGCAGGTGATTTGGCGACACGTAAGATGAAGATCGCTCGCGTTGGCGGTGGGTATGTCTTCTATCTTTCGATGGGGCTGCTTTGGGTTGCAGCGGCGCTGACCTTGATTACGGGGTGGGATTATTTCCGTAAGGGAATGCGCTATATTCGTGAAGCTGATGGCGTTGCGACATGATTGGTCCGCTGCTTGGTGCTATCGTGCTGATTGCCGTTGTCGTATTCTATAACCGACGGCGAAATCGCTACCTCGGCGGAAGCGAGGCTCCAAAAGCCATTAAGAAAAATTGCAAGTGGGTCGCAACTGGCGATCCGGAACGTCGGTTGCGGGAATACCGCTGCGAAACTTGCGGCGTGACCGGCTACTCCTCTACCGGAAGTCCGCCCGTTGAGTGCAAACAAGGCTTGAAATAGGCGGCGGCGGTGCTCCCTTTACCTTACAAGTTCTCCCGACAATAGGCGCAACATCTTGCCTGGCGCTCTACTTTACTATGACGCACCGGTCTTGCGCGCTGGCGTTTCACACCCACATACTCTCCTGAAATAAGGAAAATTGTTATGCAAACCAACAATCGCATCTTCGACGACATTTCGAAATTGATGACCAACGCTGCTGGCATGGCCAAGGGTGTCAAGGACGAGGCGGAAACGGCGGTTCGCGGGCGGGTCGAGCGGTTGCTTGCTGATATGGACCTTGTGACGCGCGAAGAATTCGATGCCGTGCGGGCAATGGTGCAAAAGGCACGTGAGGAAAACGTGGCTCTGAAAGCCCGACTCGACGCGCTCGAATCAAAAAGCTGAAGCCTCCTCTTCGAGCATAACGAGGCAGGTTTTTGGTCTTATTCGCGCCTGTCATCCGTATACCTACGTGAATAGTCTAATATTTTACATTCATAATTCTGTATTAGTATTTGATTTTATGTAATTTTTTCGTATTCTCTTTGCATAATTAAGACCCGATGATGCTCCACACAAAGCTCTTCCAAAGGGATTGGTTACATCAGTGTGTGAGGATCAAACGAGGTTGGCAGAGCAGGATGACGAGGCATGGATACCCGATTGAACGGGACGCTGGAGGCGTGTGCGCCTCTTTCTTCACCGGTGGTGGAGACGGTTGCGCGCGCCGCAAAAGATTATGGTTGGCGTTTTAATGGCGGCTCGGTCGATGCGCCCATTTCGTTGCGGATCAGCGGCGAGTGGAGCGATTACGATCTTGCGCTGCGGACGGCCGAAGACAACGATACAATCGAAGTTCGCTGTCTATTCGCCCTTGCACCGCCCCACGAACGTCGCTGTGAAGTGGTCAAGCTTGCAGAAAGTTTGAACCGCAGCTTTCATCGCGGATTGCTGGAATTGCGAATTGAGGAAGATCATGGCACCTATACTGACTGGGTGCCCATGGCAGGATCGCGTGATCCGTCCAATCGAGATTTGATTGAGGCCATGCGAGCGGCGGTTGGAACATGCGATATGCTGTTGTTTCCGGCGTTCCACTGCGTTGCATGGGCGGAAATCAATGCGGAGACCGCTCTTGACCGCCTCAATTTCGGACCAGCCGGCTTCCGGCTCCACTGACTTTTCAGAGTTTACGCCCGAACGGCCCTTGCTGCTGCTTGGATGCGGCAAGATGGGCGGAGCGTTGCTTGATGGATGGCTGGCGAACGGATTAGACCCGCGCGCCACGGTTATACTGGACCCGTTTCCGGCGGACGTGCTCAAGGCAATTGATGGCCTAACGCTTTTGACAGATGGAGCATATGCTGGCCCGTCGCCGCGCGCCGTGATGCTGGCAGTTAAACCCCAAATGATGGATGAGGCACTGACGAGCGTGCCAGAAATGTTTGGTGTGGGCACGCTGTACATCTCCATCGCGGCAGGCAAACCCCTCTCGTATTTCGCGGAGGTTTTGGGCGCAGACAAATCTGTCATTCGCGTGATGCCAAACACTCCGGCGGCGGTGGGCGCGGGTGCATCGGCCTTGATTGCGAATGAACGTTGCTCTGAGCGAGATAAGGCCCTTGCAACGGCTCTGACAGATGCAGCCGGGGTCTCAGTTTGGCTCGATCATGAAGATCAGATGGATGCGGTCACAGGCGTATCCGGCTCAGGTCCAGCCTACGTGTTTCACATGATCGAAGCCCTGACGGAGGCGGCAGAAGCCGAGGGTTTGGCACCCGACCTCGCACTGGCACTCGCGCGGCAAACCGTGGTTGGTGCAGCAGCCTTGGCGGCGGCTAGTCCAGAAACAGCCGAAACCTTGCGTGTCAATGTCACCAGCCCCAAAGGGACGACGGAAGCGGGCCTCAGGGAATTAATGAATGCTGAATCGGGATTGATTTCGCTAATGCGAAAAACTGTTTCTGCGGCAGCAAAGCGCAGCCGAGAACTGCGTTCTTGACAGAAATGTTGCAGTGCACACAAAAAAATCTTGACAATTTTGTTGCGATGCACAATATTAGCTTCAGTACCGAAACGAACGCTGGTTCATTGGAGAACTGATATGACCGCCGAGAAAAACTGGTTCGATCCCAATACTTACATCGAAATGATGAAAACTGCGGACATGACGAAGATGTTCGACGGCGCAACGGTTCCCGGACTGGACACCGAAGCTGTGACCGAAGCGCAGAAGAAAAACGTTCAGGCATTCGTTGATGCCAACCGCGTTGCCGCCGAAGGGTATCAGGCGATGTTCAAGAAGCAGGTTGAAGTGATGCAGGCCAGCATTGCTGAAATGACCGAAACGATGAAAGAGGCGACCACGACGCCGATTTCCGCTGAAACCGCTGAAAAGCGTCTTGAAGCTGCTAAAGCGCAGTTCGAAAGCGGCGTTGCTATCTTTACTGATCTGTCGGAAGCCGCGCGCAAAACGAACGAAGAAGCTTTCGCAATCATCCGCGCTCGCTTCACCGAAGGCGTAGAAGAAATTCGCGAGATGACCGAATCTGCGATGAAAACTGCTGCTTGATCTTATCGTGCAGCGATATTTGCGTCGCTGAACCAGACAAACGACTTTCCCTCCCTGAGGTTGTTCACAGAAACCGCTCTCCGCAATCGGAGGGTGGTTTTTTGCGTCTCGTGAATGATCGCGAAGATGTGGCTTTCTTCTGGTCTCAGCCTCTTCCTCGCGTTACCTCAGGTGCAAACGCGAGGAGCGCGATGATGAGTGAAACGATAACGTTCGAAGATTTTCTGAAGGTCGATATTCGTGCCGGGACCATTATCGAAGCTATGCCGTTCCCCGAAGCGCGAAAGCCAGCGTATAAACTAAAAATTGATTTTGGCGATGAAATCGGTGTGAAGAAATCTTCTGCGCAAATCACCGTCCACTACGAAGCTGAGGCCCTAGTCGGACGGCAAATTATGGCGGTTGTTAACTTCCTCCCCCGCCAGATCGGCCCTTTCATGTCTGAAGTCCTCACTCTGGGTGCAGCGGACGGTTCTGGTGACATCGTTTTGCTGGGCGTGGACCAGAAGGTACCAAACGGCTCTAGAATGCATTGATGGCCTTCCGGGCCTACCATGATCTTATGAGCGCATTTCTGCTTTCGATTATCGAGATGTTACCTCGCGAGCTGCGAGGTTTATTGATCCGCGTAAGGTTCTGAAATTCGCCCGACGGTTTTCGGAATTCAATGCCCATCGGAACGATCAACACTATTACAAAACGCTCTAGGATTGAAAATATAGGAATGGGGGAACGTCAGACTTTTTGTCTAGACGTCCCAAGTTCCCCCCTCATCTGCTCCCATCTGAGGATCGATTTGTTCTTCTTATTGCACCGAAGTGTCTTTCACTTTCAGGAACCTGAATCCTGCCTCCCTGAGTGACATTCTTCACTTCAATTCAAGGCAAAAAATCGAAAATACGATGTTTGGTCAACCCTGGAACGTGCGACACATTGACTCGGGAGCCGATCAGTCGACCTGAGCGCTTAAACTGTTCATAAGAGGTTGAAATGTTGGAAAGCTTGTCGCTATGGGTGTGGCGTCGTCAATGGTGATAGATTGTTCGGCGGCCATACCCATGACGGCAAAGCTCATCGCGATGCGGTGATCGAGATGGGTTGCAACGGTTGCGCCGCCGGGGACGCCATTTCCGGCATGTCCTGTTACCGTGAACGTGTCTTCTGTCGAGGCAGTGGTCACGCCATTGGCCTGCAATCCGGCTTCCATCGCCATGATGCGGTCGCTCTCTTTAACCCGCAATTCGCCCACGCCTTCCATCACGGTTTGCCCCGTCGCAAAGGCAGCCGCCACACTGAGAATAGGATACTCATCAATCATGGAGGCCGCGCGCTCTGCAGGAACGGTAACACCGCTCAAGACGCTATGCCGCACGGTTAAGTCGGCCACTGGCTCGCCGCCTTCTTCGCGGTCGTTCGTAAAGCTCAGATCGCCACCCATTTCGATCAGCGTGCGGTAAAGGCCGTCCCGCGTCGGATTGCGGGATACGCCGGGAATATGAATCTCTGACCCTTCGGTCAAAAGAGCCGCGACCACGGGAAAGGCTGCTGACGAGGGATCGCGCGGTACCGCAACAGAGCACGGGTTCAACTCTGGCTGGCCGTATAAGTGGATCGCGCGGCCCTCTGGCGTTTCCTCGATATCGACCGTTGCGCCGAAGCCGCGCAACATGCGCTCGGTGTGATCGCGGGTGGGTTCTGGTTCAATCACTGTGGTGGTCCCCGGTGCATTCAAGCCTGCCAACAGCACGGCGGATTTCACCTGAGCCGAAGCAACCGGCAAAGTATAAGTCACTGGCAAAGGATCGCGTGCGCCGATCAAGGTCAGTGGAAGGCGGCCCTCACTGCGTCCGGCGGATGTCGTCCCGAACAGCGCAAGCGGATCGAGAATCCGGCCCATCGGTCGGCTCCGTAGGCTGGCATCGCCGGTGAAGGTCGTTGCGAAAGGGTGCGTTGCCACAGCGCCCATGATTAGGCGACACCCCGTTCCGGAGTTTCCACAATCAATCACATGGTTCGGCTCCATAAAGCCGCCCGTGCCCACTCCATGAACTCGCCACGTCCCATCATCATCCCGCGCAACGGTGGCACCCAGCGCGCGCATGGCTTTGGCGGTGTCGAGAACGTCTTCGCCTTCAAGCAATCCGGTGATAACTGTCTCGCCAATTGCCATTGCACCAAAGATTAGTGCACGGTGAGAGACCGATTTATCCCCCGGAATCTCGGCAGTTCCGCGCAGATTGGTGGATCTATGTATGGTAAGAGGCGTCGGCATCGCGTGGGCGGTCATTCGGATCTCTCTTTCGAGTATCGTTTAAACCGATTCTGACGGTGAGGGAATCGAAAGCCGCGAAATGCTCAACTTTTCCAATCTCCAATGGCGGATTGTACGGCGGCGATGGCGGCTACGGCAGCGGTATCGGCGCGTAGGATACGCGGGCCGAGGCTAACGGGAATGGTGCTCTCTATACCGTGGAGCTGTTTCACTTCCTCCGGTGAAAATCCTCCCTCCGGGCCGATCAGGATCGAAACTGGGGTTCCCGGCGGCACGTCGGCGAGGGCGTGGCTGATTTCAGGTGCTGTTCGCGCCTCATCGCAGAAGATCAGTGTGCGATCTTTCCATTGGCAGAGCAGTTCAGCCATTTTTTGCGGCTTTTCCAATACCGGGATGCTTAACTCGTCACATTGTTCGGCGGCTTCAACCATATGTGCGGCAAGGCGCGGCAGGTTGAGGCGTTCGGAATTTGTATAGCGGGTGAAGATCGGACGAACCTGACGGCATCCTAATTCACAGGCCTTTTCGACAATAAAGTCGGTACGTGCTTTCTTGATAGGAGCAAAGATCAATTCGATGTCTGGAGGTTCGGTTTGCGGGCGTCTTTGTTGGATGGCCTGCAACATTCCACGTTTCTTCCCGGCTTCCTGGATTGTCGCTTCCCACTCGCCGTTTCGTCCGTTGAAAACGTAGATTGTATCCCCAGCCACCAACCGCATGACATTAAACAAGTAATGCGCGTGCTCGCGCTCTAATGCGATCTCCACATGGTCTGCGAGCGGGGTATCGAGAAAAAGTCTGACGGTACTCATCAAATTGTCCGCGTTTGGTTTGCCGTTCCTGTTTAATGAGTTACGACAGCGTCTAAAGGTCTTTTTTCCAATGAGGGAGAAACAAGCGATGTCGATGGGCCGCGTTGCAGATGCCGTTTCAGGTCATTGGGTAGATACGAGAGCGCCCGCACATTGGCGGCCATATCTGCGATTAATGCGTGCGGACCGCCCTATTGGGTGGTGGCTTTTGCTATTGCCGTGTTGGCAATCACTGTTTTTGGCCATCGGCGCAACCGGATTCCGCTGGGTTGATCTATGGTTGCCCATTGCGTTTTTCATTGGTGCGGTGGCGATGCGCGGGGCCGGTTGTACTCTCAACGACATTGTGGATCGAGATATTGACGCACAGGTCGATCGAACACAGTCCCGGCCCATTCCTTCTGGCGCAGTTTCGGTGAGACAGGCGGTTCTTTTCATGGCTGTGCTGTGCTTCGTCAGTTTGTTGGTTTTGATGACGATGAACGGAACGACCATCTTTCTAGCTTTGTTGTCTTTGGGAGTGGTTGTTTTTTATCCCTTTGCCAAGCGCGTGATGAATTGGCCTCAGGTTATTTTGGGAATTGCTTTTAACTGGGGGGCGTTGGTCGGTTGGACAGCCCATGCGGGGTATCTCGGTTTACCGGCGATCATGCTGTATATCGGCGGTGTGGCGTGGACGATTGGCTACGACACGATTTACGCGCATCAAGACAAAGAAGATGATGCCGTTATCGGGGTTAAATCTACGGCGCTACATTTCGGTACGGCGACGCATACTTGGCTCGGCGGCTTCTACTTTGCTGCTTTCTTATTTGCCGGGTTCGCTGGCCTTTTTGCTGGATTGGGCTTTGGGTTTTGGCTCGTCTTTTTTGGGTATGTCGCGCATCTGATTTGGCAGATCAGCAAACTGGACATTGACGATCCTGACAACTGCTTGCGCTTATTTCGGTCTAACCGAGATGCGGGTTTTCTCTTGTTGGTGGCGATTGTTCTCGGTGCCATCTTCTGATGCGCCGCGTTGTCGTGGCACGCTTGCGTTCTCTCGTGTTCGTGTAAAAGTGGAGAGATGAAAATTGGACGAGTTTGATATTGACCAGGCGGACACAGGGGAGAAAACAAGCATGATATTCAAGAATGTGAGGCACCGATTGGCAATGGCGGCAGTGGCCGCAAGCGTTGGATTAACTGGTCCGGTGATGGCCGAGGGAGGGCAAAAGCTCGACAGCATTCACTTTTTGATCCCTGGCGGCGCTGGTGGTGGCTGGGACGGTACTGCACGCGGCACCGGTGAGGCGCTGACAAAATCGGGGTTGATTGGAAAAGCTAGCTACGAGAATATGTCCGGCGGCGGTGGCGGGAAAGCAATCGGCTATATGATCGAGAACGCCGACAGCCAACATGGAACATTGATGGTGAATTCGACACCCATCGTGATCCGCTCGCTGACCAAAGTTTTTCCGCAAAATTTTCGTGATCTGACGCTGATTGCTGGCACGATTGGCGATTATGCCGCTTTGGTTGTTTCCAAAGACAGCGACATTGAATCGCTGGACGACTTCATGGTCGCCTACAAAAGAGCTCCATCCTCGATGGCGATCGGCGGCGGATCTGCGCCGGGCAGCATGGACCATCTTGTTCCGGCAATGATCGTTCAGGCAGCGGGTGCTGATCCACTTGATCTAAAATATGTTGCATACGATGCAGGCGGCAAAGCAATGGCTGGCTTGTTGGCGGGCGAGACCGCTGTCCTGTCCACCGGGTTTTCCGAGGCGGTGGAACTAGCCGAAGCAGGCGAGGTGCGAATCCTTGCTGTGACGGCAGGTGAGCGCCTTGCCGACTATCCTGAGGTGCCTACCGTGAAAGAGCAGGGCATTGACGCCGAATTTGTGAATTGGCGCGGATTCTTTGGCGCACCGGGAATGTCGGCGGCAAAGGTCGATGCATATCAGGCGACGCTCGAGGCGATGTATGATACGTCAGAGTGGGAAGACGTGCGCGCTCGCAATGGATGGGTCAACATTTATAATGAAGGCCATGACTTCCGCACTTTCCTCGAAGATCAGGAAGAGGTTATCGGCGATTTGATGAGAAGGCTCGGTTTTCTCTGATGCGCGCTGAGAGGTTCCGCCGCCGTGTCGGGGCCTCTTTTTGCGTTGCCTTAGGGAGATGTCATGGCCCTTGATCGTTGGATTGCATTTATATTTTTGATGATCTGTCTGGCCTATTGCTACGCCGCGTTCTTCACAATCGACGCTACGATCCCCCCCTTCATGAAGCGCAATCCGGTCTGGCCTAGTACCTTCCCAAAGGTGTTGAGTGTCCTTGGCATCTTCTCGGCGCTGTATGTGCTGACCGGATTCGAAAAACCTGATGAGAGCAAATCCCGGGACATCGATTATCGCCGCTTGGGGGATTATAACATTGGACAAGCCATTCTGCTGCTGGCGTTGATGATCGCCTATGCGCTGATGTTGCGGCCTGCTGGATTTCTGGCATCCACCTTCGGTTTTCTAGTTGTAGGAGCTTTGGTTCTCGGAGAACGCCGTTTCGTCACTCTGATTGTTGTCGCGCTCATCGCCAGCGTAGGGGTTTGGTATCTTGTCGAGGGGGTTCTCGGCATCTTCCTGCGGCCCCTGCCGTTTTTCATGGGAACGTAAACCATGCTTGAAGGATTATTGATCGGGTTATCGACGGCATTTTCGTTCCAAAATCTGCTGATGGTGGTTGGTGGTTGCCTAATTGGGACGTTCATTGGGATGCTGCCCGGCCTCGGCCCAATGTCGATCATTGCGATTATGATCCCGATCGCTGTGACGATTGGCGATCCTTCCGCTGCTATCATTTTGTTGGCCGGCGTTTATTACGGCGCGATCTTCGGGGGATCAACCTCGTCGATCCTGATCAATGCCCCTGGTGTCGCCTCAACGGTGGCAACCAGTTTCGATGGCTACCCGCTCGCGCGGCAGGGTAAAGCGGGCAAGGCGTTGACCGTGGCCGCGATCTCGTCGTTCAGCGGCGGGACGATTGGCGCTATTCTGCTGTTGTTATTCGCGCCTATGCTGGCCTCCGTCGCGCTCTTGTTTCACTCGGCGGAATATTTCGCGCTAATGGTCGTCGGCCTGTCGGCGATTGCGGCTTTTGCTGGCACTGGACAGGTCGGTAAGGCCGTGATGATGACCTTGCTTGGGTTGATGATGGCAACTGTCGGCGAGGGCGCGCTATTCAATCTGCCGCGCTTTACGATGGGCATTTTGGATTTGCAGTCTGGATTCAGCTTTATCACGCTTGCGATGGCGATGTTTGCCTTGCCCGAAGCGATTTTTCTCGTTCTCGATCCAAAACGATCCGAGGCAGCCGATGGCGAAAAGCAAAGTGATATTAAGGACCTTCGGATCAACCGCGATGAAGCGCGTCAGATCGCGCCGGTGATCGGGCGGCAATCTATACAAGGGTTTTTGATCGGCGTTCTACCAGGGGCGGGCGCAACCATCGCTTCCTTCCTTGGTTATGCGGTGGAGCGCAACATTGCGTCGAAAGAGGAGCAAGAAAAATTTGGGAAAGGCTCGCTGAAAGGTCTGGCCGCGCCGGAATCGGCAAATAATGCGGCCTGTACCGGATCATTCGTGCCGTTGCTGACTTTGGGTATCCCCGGATCAGGAACCACGGCGATTTTGCTCGGCGCGCTGATTGCGCTGAATGTTTCGCCGGGACCAAGATTGATGATCGATAATCCGCAAATCTTCTGGGCAGTTATCGTGTCGATGTATATTGGCAATTTAATCCTGTTGATCCTGAACCTGCCGTTGATCCCTTACATCGCAAAGATCCTCGCCGTACCGCGAACATTCCTTATTCCGTTCATTTTATTCTTCACTTTGATGGGGGCCTATATCGGCCAGAACAATGCGACCGAGCTGTTGATCCTCGTCGGGCTTGGCGTTTGTGCAACGATTCTGCGCTTTGCAGACTACCCGCTCGCACCGCTGCTGATCGGCTTCATTCTCGGGCGGATGTTGGAGGACAACTTCTCGCGCTCGATGCAGCTTTATGACGGAATTGGATTTGTAACCGCGCGGCCCATGACAATGGGCTTGCTGCTGCTAGCGCTCTTTCTGGTAATTTTGCCGAGCTACCGTGCTCGCCGCGCCCGAATTCGAGCAAAAGGCGTTGCCGGTGGGACTGATCTCTAGGGTTAGACGCCCTTGACATTTTTTCAGTAATGTCATATATTTCTGTTATGACAGAAATTAAAAAAATTAATCAACCTGACACCGTCGGACAATTTATCCTCTATTGGGGGGACATGGGGGGGCAGTGGGGTGTCAACCGGTCCGTCGCACAGATTCATGCTTTGTTATATCTTGCGACCAAGCCAATGAACGCCGAAGAGATCTCCGAAACCCTTGGAATTGCGCGCTCTAACGTCTCTAACTCTCTCAAAGAGCTAGTATCCTGGAAATTGATCCGCCGTATCCCAATTGCCGGAGATCGTCGCGAGCACTTTGAGGCCGAAGTTGATGTCTGGGAAATGGCGATGCGGATCGCACAAGGCCGTAAGGAACGTGAAATTGACCCTGCCGCAAGTGCCCTGAAAGAATGCGTGGCGCAGGCCGAAACGGATAAGCGCATTGATCCCGTTGTGCTTAAACGTCTGCAGGACATGCAGACCTTTGTTCAGCAAGGTAGCAAATGGTCTGAGCAGATGTTGAATATTCCCAAGGGTCAACTCGCTACACTCATGAAGATGGGCGACAAAGTGCTGGGTGTCTTGAAATTCGCTGGTGGCAAAAAGGGCCGATAGAGCGAGTTTTTTATTTACTCTATAATTTCTGTTTGTACAGAAATAACGATATAAAAGGAATATTCGATGGGTTTGAGGGAGAAGATTGAAATTGCTAGCGACGCGACCGTATCGCTGCCCCACGGATTGCTGATCAATCGGAATACGCGTCATCCCTATTCGGACGAGGTTAAGAGCAAACCCGATCCACGATTTGAAAAACTGCTTGGGCGCGTCGATTGGATGCGCTTGCCCGCACCTATTCGCAAACGTTTCGGTAAACGCTTCAGGCAGGGGCAAAGCGTTGCCTATCAAGGTATCATCACTGATATGAAGATGAGCCGGTCTGGCTGGGCCTTTGCCCATGCCGCGCGCCTCATAGGAGCGCCTTTACCCTTCGAGAAGAACTCTGTCACCCAACCTGCAGTCGTGATCGTGACGGAAGATAAAAAAACCAATGGCCAGTTTTGGATTCGCCAATACGGCCGCACGCGCGGCTTTCCGCAAACAGTGCACAGCTCCAAGCGGTTCGCAGGCCCGACGGGTCTGGAGGAATACATCGGTTACGGCATCGGCATGGCGCTGAAGCTGGAAGCCACCGAACACGCCCTGTTTTTCAAAAGCGAGCATTACTTTCTGCAAGTTTTCGGACGCCGGGTGCGCCTGCCGAATTGGCTCGTGCCATTGAACTTGACAATTGGCCATCACGAACTCGGCGATCACCGTTTCGTTTTCACGCTCGAGCTGAGCAGCAAAATTTTTGGCCAAATGATCAAGCAAGACGCCGTGTTCAATGATCCGGCTGAACTTCATGAAATTTCTCAGGAGACATATGATGCATGACCCTATCCTTTGGACGTTGATCAGCATTCAGGTGTTCATGGGTGCCTTTGACACCTTGGTCCACCATGAAGGAACGGAGCGTTTAGCATGGCGTGCGTCGCAAAAAACAGAACTGAGGCTGCATAGCGTACGAAACATGTTCTATGCCTTTATCTTTCTGTGCTTTGGTTGGTTGGAGCCGCACGGCATTTATACGATCATTCTGGTCGTGATCCTTGCCGTTGAGGTGCTGATTACCTTGTGGGATTTTGTTGAAGAAGATCTGACACGTAAACTACCTGCGACAGAGCGGATTAATCACACACTGTTAGCCTTGAATTATGGGGCGATTCTCGCGCTGGCCTCTCCGGTCCTCTATGAATGGGCGTTATTGCCCAGCGGCGTGACGCCTATTCACTACGGTTGGTGGAGCGTGCTTGCGACCGTATCCGCTTTCGGTGTCGGTGTTTTCGGTCTGCGGGATTTGATGGCGGCAAGGCGGAGTGACCGGCTCGTCCCGCAAGATGCCCGCGCTTTGACGCCACAACTGCGGGGACGGAAGAACATTTTGATTACTGGTGCGACCGGATTTATTGGAACCCGACTCGTTGAAAGTCTCGTCGCCAACCACCATCGGGTCACAGTTCTGACACGTAACAAAGCGAACGCCGATCATCTCGCCCATCCCGTGCGGATCGTGACTGACTTTGATCAACTCCAAAGGGACGATAACTTCGACGCCATCATTAACCTGGCGGGCGCGCCAGTTGCAGGTGGTCTGTGGACGACAAAGCGCCGCGAAAAATTGATCCGCTCGCGTTTGGACACGACTTCCGCCATCCTCAAGCTGATTGAAAGACTGGACCATAAGCCGGAAGTTTTAATCAATGGCTCCGCGATCGGCTGGTACGGCCTCCATGAAGATTCAGCTCTTGCTGAGGATGCCAAGCCAAGCCCTTGTTTCTCCCATACCTTGTGTGACGTGTGGGAAGTGGAAGCCAACAAAGCGAAGGACTTAGACGTTCGTGTCGTCGCGATGCGAATTGGTCTCGTGCTGGGAGCCGAGGGTGGCATGATGGCCAAGCTTCTAACGCCCTTTGAATTCGGCCTCGGCGGTGTCTTTGGGACAGGGCGGCAATGGATGTCCTGGATCGCGTTGGATGATATGGTTCGCGCAATTGGTTTCGTGATCGCAAACCCGCACATCGACGGTCCAGTGAACATGACCGCACCAAATCCTGTTCGAAACGAACGCTTCACCAAATTTCTGGCATCTGCTCTGCGTCGTCCTGCATTCTTCCGGATACCGCAAGGATTGCTCGCGATGGCGCTAGGGGATCTGGCGCGCGAGACGATGTTGGGCGGTCAAAAGGTTGTTCCGGCAAAGCTAGTGGATGCTGGTTTTGCGTTCCAATACCCAGAGTTGGAGGGATGCTTGCAACGAGTTACCGGCGAAATGGACGCTACGCCGGGGAGGAATATGATGGGCGCGTCTACTTCGTGTCCCGCAAAGCTCTCGCCTTCACACGGCGGATAAACAGCCAGACGAGGAGCAAAACCGGCAAGACGACCGCTGCCTTCAACCAGTCTCCGGATAGCCCGACCTTCTTTTCCAATGGCGCGAGGAGGAGGGCGACAAGGCTGACCGCGTAATAACTGATTGCGACGACTGAAAAGCCCTCAACGGTTTCTTGCAGGCGCAGTTGCGTGGCGCTGCGGGCATTCATGGCAGCGAGGACTTCGCGGTTTTGTTCTTCGAGTGCGACGTCGATCCGCGTTCGCAGCAGTGTGGCTGCGCGGGTAGCGCGCTCAGAGAGGGTGCTTAGCCGCGCGCGGGTGGCTTCACAGCTTCGCATCGCAGGATCATATCGCCGCAACATAAAGGCATGCAGATCAATGATCTCGGACAAAGGCTGCGCTGCCAGAACCTCAATCCGACGCCAGACAATCGCCGAATACGCGCGTGACGCGTCAAGGCGGAAGGCATTCGCTGCGGTGATTTGTTCGATTTCAGCGGATAGCTTGGTTATCTTGTCGAGCACTTTGCGTTCGGCATCCGGCGCATCGCCGCCAATACTGCCGGTAGCTTGCGCGAGGGCCATGTCGATTTCATTTAGTCGCGGCCACACCCCGCGCGCATCGGTCAATGTCAGCATGGATGCCGCGCGATAGGTCTCAATCTCGATCAGGCGTTGGACGGCGCGACCCAGTGATGCCTCGTCGAGATCGGCATCGCACTCTAGGGCGAACCGCATGAACCCGTCTTCATGGATGCGAAAATCACCCCAAAACCGTGCTTGGTCATCGAAAAGGCAACCCCCTGTCAAGCTTTGACGGTGAAACAGCGGGGCCAAGTGCGGGGGCATGCGGTGGTTGCGTGTGTCGAAATCCGGTTTGCGCGCCTCGCAATGTACATGGATCGCCGCGAGGAGGGTGCCTGGCAGCGCCTCTAACCAATCGAGTGGCAGCAGGTTCAGGGCGACGGCGTCAAACGGCGTGGCACTTTCTGGAACTGGGCCAGTCATCACGGTGAGCGCAATAAATTCTGTATGCTCCTCCCATTTGATGCTGAACCGACCGAAATCAGCCAACAATTGCGGTGCATTCTCGGCAGGGTGGGGTTGACCAAAGCGATCGCATAAAGCGATTAAGTGCGCGCGTAATTCACCCGTCTCCTTGCCCGAGTTACTGATGGCCAAAGTGGATACTCGACAAGGCGCTTTCAGCAACGCAAAGGGGCGGGCATGCAATTCGTTCGCGAGCGAAATACGGTTCGGATTGCCAGCGGGAATGCGCATTTTAGACTGGTCCATGAACATTGTTTTAGTGCGGTGAAGGGGTTGCGGCTATGGTTGCCTCGTATTTTTGACAGGAAACATGCGCGGAACATTATACACCTGAGGCTGTCCCGCTGTGGATAGTTTAAGACAAAGCATATACATAGAGTAAATATAATAGGAATTGATAACGAAAACCGCAGCAACCTCAACGACGTGCGAACAAGCGTTCAACCTCAGCCAAAGACAGAGAAATCGAGGTCGGTCTGCCATGATTGCAGGTGCCGGAATTCTGGGTCGCCTCCATGTCCCGCAGCAGCGCGTTCATCTCGGTCAAATTCAATCGTCGACCCGCTCTCACCGAGCCGTGGCAGGCCATCGTGGCGCACACATGCCTCAATTTTATATCTAAGGCATGGGCATCGCTAAGGCTCTCCGGCGATTCGGCTAGATCGCGGATCAGGCTGGCCGCATCAAGGGTGCCAAGCATGGCAGGGGTTTCGCGTACCGAGATCGTATCGGGGCCAAAACTCTCGATAACCAGCCCGAACCGTTCGAGCGTTTCGGTCTCCGCCAATAGCGCATCCGCTGCACCGGGAGGCAATTCGACAATTTCTGGGATCAGTAACGCTTGGCGTGCGACACCGGATGCGGCAAGCGCATTCTTCATCCGCTCGTAGACAAGGCGTTCATGTGCCGCATGTTGATCAACGAGGATCATGCCCTCACGATTTTGCGCGACGATATAGGTTTCGTGAATTTGTGCTCGCGCGATGCCGAGTGGGTAATCCAGTGCGGCGTCTTCGGTTTTAGCAACCTCGCGGGTCTCGTCCGCCGAAGCTTCCGGCGCGGCCCATCCTTCAATTGCCATTTCCTGTTGTGGGCGCTGAAACGCGGCCCCGGCTTCTGCCATGCCGCGTGAAATTGGAGAGGGCGGGCGATGGGCGTAAGAGGACGGTCCCGCGTTGGCAGGTGGTTTGCCCGTGTGGGGTGGCAGCGTGCTGCCCAGTTGTCCTATCTGACCCAAGGCGGGTGCGCGATGACCGGATTCGGCGAGGGCTTGGCGCAACGCTCCTACGATCAACCCACGCACTGCGCTGGCATCGCGGAACCGTACCTCGGTTTTCGCGGGATGGACGTTGACATCAACGCGGTGCGTGTCGAGATCAAGAAACAAGACTAGCGCCGGATGGCGCCCGCGAGGGAAAACATCGGCATAGGCACCGCGCGCGGCACCGACGAGGAGCTTGTCGCGTACTGGACGCCCATTGACGAATAGGTGTTGCGCTTGGCTCGTCGCGCGATGATCCGTCGGCGCAGAGGCGTAGCCGGTCAGGTGCAGCCCTTCACGCTCCGCGTCGATGGTTAGGGCGTTTTCAGCAAAATCCTTACCCATCACTGTCGCCAGACGCGCGCGGCGTGCATCGAACAGATCACCGGTTTCGGCCCGCGCTTTGACAACGCTGCGCTCGCCATCTTTCAGAGTAAAGCTGACCTGAGGATGTGCCATCGCGAGGCGGCGGATAACATCCGCAACGGCGCTGCTTTCCGCCCGCTCTGATTTCAGGAATTTTAGCCGTGCTGGCGTGGCGAAGAACAGGTCCCGGACCTCGACGGTGGTGCCGGGCGGGTGCCCTGCCGGTTCAACGGCACTGAGGTCTCCGGCATTGCAGCGGATGATATGAGCGTCGCTACCGGCGGGACGGGAGGTGATGGACAGACGCGCAACAGAACCGATGGACGGCAAAGCTTCTCCGCGAAACCCAAAGGAGTGAATTGCGAGCAAATCGGCGCCATCGGTCTTCGATGTTGCGTGACGGGTCAGGGCAAGGGGCAGATCAGCGGCCCCGATACCATGCCCATCATCGGTTACGCGGATTAACGTGCGCCCACCGTCTCGGATTGTCACATCAATGCGTGCGGCCCCAGCATCCAGCGCATTTTCTACTAGCTCTTTGACTACAGCGGCCGGACGTTCAATCACTTCGCCCGCCGCAATACGGTTGACGACGCCTTCGGGCAGTTGGCGGATGGGAGCAGGGATCGTCATGATTTCAGACCTAGAGGGTTCCACACGAAGTTTGAACCACTTTTCTCAACGCGGCATATCTAGTTTCCATGTTAGGTTTGCTTTGACCGTCGGCCATTCCGGTGCGGTGATGGAATAAACGGCGGTGTCGCGCAGTGTGCCATTCGCCATAATCATATGTGCGCGCAGCACACCGTCGAATTTTGCGCCGAGGCGTTCGATGGCGCGGCGGCTTTGTACGTTCACAAAGTGCGTGCGGAACTCCACCGCGATACAGTTTAACTCCTCGAAAGCATGTTGCAGTAATAGTAGTTTGCATTCGGTATTGAGTGGCGAGCGTTGTACCGATTTGCGATACCATGTCGAGCCGATCTCAAGTCGCCGGTTTGTCGCGTCGATGTTCATATAAGTCGTCATGCCCACCGCTTTCCCGCTGACCTTGTCGAGAACGGCGAAGGGAAGCATTGACCCAGTCTCGCGCAAGGCGAGGCGACGTTTAATTTCTGCTGCAATGTCTTCTGGCTTCGGGATCGTCGTGTACCACAGCTTGTGCAATTCGCCGTCCGCCGCTGCCTCAGACAGATCGTTCTCATGATCAAGGTTCAGTGGCACCACGGAAACATGTATACCGTGAACGGAGAAAAGGTCAGGCCAGTGGCTCATTGATCAAGCTTTCGGCGAAAATAGTATCTGACGTCAATTCACCGCATAAATATTCGAATTTGCCAAGCGTTGCCGGATGGTGGCTCATTTTCTGCGGTTTGTGGTTGGTTATTTCTCATGAAGAGAGCTGCTGCTGGGCGGCTGACGGCCCACTTCTTGATTGTAAAGACCGATCAAGGCTGAGTGCGGTAATCAAATCCCACTGAATTCCTATTCACTTTTGCCGATCCCGCTTTCCTTCTAGATTTTCCTTGGGGGCATTTTGGCCTTTATCAACTCTACGGCTTGTCTCCGCCGAGCACGCCATTCTTTGCATTTTCCACTAGGATATGTCGCAATTCATAAAGCGCGCCCGATCGTTCGACTCAACAGTGGCGCGAAATGGGAGGATTGAGCGATGACCGGGATCGAAACTTATGAAATGCTGATCGACGGGGCATGGGTGGGCGCTTCGGATGGCGGTATGTTCGACAGCATAAACCCTTCGACGGGTGCCGTTTGGTCTCGCGTTCCTGAAGCGACCGCCGAGGATGTTGACCGAGCTGTCCGTGCCGCGCACCGCGCCTTTTCCGAAGGGCCGTGGTCGAAAATGACGCCGACCGAGCGCGGCAAATGCCTGCGGCGTCTAGCGGAACTGCTCGCCGATAAATCAGAAGACTTGGGCCACATCGAGAGTATTGATACCGGCAAAATGCTTAAGGAAACCAAGTGGCAGGCAAAATATATCTCGGAGTTCTTTCAATTCTATGCCGGATGCGCTGACAAGATTAGCGGCGAGACTTTGCCCATCGACAAGCCTGACCTCTTTGTTTTCACCAAGCGCGAGCCTCTGGGTGTTATCGCGGCGGTGGTGCCGTGGAACTCGCAACTTTTTCTCGTGGCGGTGAAAATTGGTCCTGCGCTAGCGGCAGGGAATACGGTGGTTCTGAAGGCGTCTGAACATGCTTCGGCGGCGATGCTTGAATTTGGTAAGCTAATCGAGGAAGCGGGCTTCCCGCCGGGGGTTGTCAATATCGTATCGGGTCATGGTGATCCCTGCGGCAAAGCCCTGACCTCGCACCCGCTCGTTGCGCGAATTTCCTTTACTGGCGGCCCGGGCGCGGCGCGGCATGTGCTCGATAACTCCAAGCAAAACTTTGCAGAAGTCTCGCTGGAACTTGGCGGAAAATCGCCATTTATCGTATTCGATGATGCAGATATTGAAAGCGCGGTGAATGGGTCGATTGCCGGTATTTTCGGTGCGACGGGCCAAAGCTGTGTTGCTGGGTCTCGGCTCTATCTGCATGAAGATATTGCCGATGAGTTTCTTGAAAAGATGGTGAAACAGGCTACGCAGATTCGCATTGGCGATCCGCTCGCGGACGAGACCCAGATGGGCCCACTCTGCACTCAGGGACAGCGTGAAAATATTGAACGCGAGATTGAGCATGCGGTTTCCGAAGGTGCGGAAATTCTGACCGGCGGAAAAAGGCCGGAAGGCATGGACGGTCTTTATTTTGAACCAACAATTCTCGCCTGCCCTCGACAGGATTTGCGGATTGTGGATACAGAATTGTTTGGCCCGGTTCTGTGCGTCCAACGATTCAAAACTGAGGAGGAAGTGATCGGCCTTGCGAATGATACTGAACATGGTCTCGCGGCGGGCATCTTCACCCGTGACAGCGCACGCTCGCTGCGAATGGCCGACGCTGTGCGTGCAGGTATCGTTTGGGTCAATACTTATCGTGTGGTGTCGCCCATTGCAGAATTCGGCGGCGTAAAAGGGTCTGGTTATGGTCGCGAAAGCGGATTTCAGGCGATGTATGATTATACGAGGCCAAAGACGATTTGGATGAATACCTCGGACGAACCGATGGCAAACCCCTTCGTAATGCGGTGAGGATCAGACGATGCTTGATGCCGCTTTGCGCCGTTCGCTCGCCTTGTGTCAGGCACCGCCAGAGTCCAGTGTATGTTTGCCGCCGCGTTGCTACACTGATGCTGAGATAACGACGGTCGAAGAAGATACGATCTTTCGGAAATCGTGGCTCGGCGTTGGGCGAGCAGATGTCGTGCGCGAGGCAGGAGATTATCTCACGCTCGATGTTGCGGGACAATCGATCGTTCTGTTGCGCGACCGTGAAGAGAGCTTACGCGCCTTTGCTAATACTTGTCGGCATCGTGGTGCACGGTTGTTGGATGGGGGCGGTAATTGTCGCGGCATTCGCTGTCCGTTTCATTCATGGGCGTATCATCTCGATGGCCGTCTCGCCGCTGCGCCGCATATGGAAGATGCACGGGATTTCAACAAAGCAGATCACGGCCTCATCCCCTATCGTGTGGCCGAGTGCGCGGGGTTCGTGTTTTTGTGTCTGGATTCCAGCACGCCTGATCTGGAAGAAAGCTTGGGCGATTTTTCTGAAGTTCACGCGCCGTGGCCACTAGATACCCTTGTCACCACGCGGCGACAGGAAACCCAGGTCGATTGTAACTGGAAAGCGTTTCTCGACGTCTTTAACGACTATTATCACTTGCCGTTCGTTCATCCGGACTCGATCAATGATGTTTACGAGCCGCCGGAGCCTGCGACGCCCGTGACCGGACAATATGCGAGTCAATTTGGTATCACTGAGGGAACAGGCGGCCTGTTGACCTCGCAACAATCGGATGCCTTGCCCTTGATGCCGGGTCTGGCAGGCCGAGAAGCGAAGGGTGTGCGCTACACTTGGATATTCCCGAATATGGCCATTGCGGCGGGAACGGACGCGTTGTGGGTTTACGAGGCGTATCCGCTCGGCCCCAACCGGTGCCATGTTGTGCAAAGCGCGTGTTTTCCGCCGGAAACGCTGGCAATGACGGGTGCAGATGAGAAAGTCGCCACCTATCACGACCGTCTCGATGCTGCACTTGCCGAAGATGTTGAGGCGTTGACCAATCAACAACGTGGCCTTAGAAACCCTGATGCGCGGCAAGGCCGCTTTCAGCCTCTGCTAGAGCCGAATGTAGCCGCTTTCGCGAGCTGGTATGCAACCCGGATGATGAATCCTGACGCCGCAGAATGAAATTTATCTCGCTTTGCGGTTCGTAGCCTCGTCGGCCCGGTGACGCATGTCGAGTGATTCAAGATATCGAGCCAGCGAACCCGGCCAGTGCGGCTCTATATCTTGCTCCGGCCAAGCCTGCCGATAATCACTGGGGCGCTTGTCGAAGCATTTTCGGAAGGCATAGGCGAAATGGGACAGCGAGTTGAAACCGGACTCTGCAGATATTTCCCGGACAGACAGGTCGGTGGAGATCAGCAGCGAGCGTGCCCGTTGCAATCGTGATAGCAAACTGAATTGCACAACGCTGCACCCAACGGTCTTGCGGAACTGGCGTTCCAATTGACGCTGGGACAATCCAACCCGTTTGGCAATTTCTGGCACTGTCAGTGGGTCATTGGCATGGGCTTCGACTAGGTTCACTGCCTTTGTCACAGCCGAAAGCGGCGAGTCGAGTTCATGTCCCGGCGTTGCACGCTGCGTATCATTGGCCTGACGAATATTGTGCTGCATCAGATGGTCGCAAATCTCTGCGGTGAGTCGCGCACCATGCGCCGCCTCAATCAAATGAAGCATCAGATCAGCACCAGCCGTGCCGCCTGCACAGGTCATCATGTTGCTTTCGATGGTGAAAAGCTGCTCGACGGCCTCGACCTTCGGGAACTGTTCGCGAAAACCTGACAGGAAAGACCAGTGCGTTGTCGCTTTGCGTCCGTCAAGCAGCCCTGCGCGGGCGAGCAGATAGCTGCCGATTTCAACGCCGCAAATCTGCACGCCCAATCGCGATTGTAGACGCAACCAAGATAGCAGCTTTGGCCGCTTGTAAAACTCGGCGCCCCAACTTCCGAAAACGACAATCAAATCACCCCGGTCGCATCGCTCAGGAGGCTCGGTACAGGTCACGTCCATGCCGTTGCTCGCGACGACTCGCTCTCCATCCAGTGAATGAAGGTGCCTCTCGAACAGCGGCGATGCGGATAGGTAATTGGCAATCCGTAACGGCTCGATCAGTGCCGTTAGGGTCAACATGTTGAAACGTGGCACGACGAGGCAACGCACATGGGTCAGAGAGGGTGTGTCGTCGTTCAGCGATACCATCCGCAGTGCCTCCGCCGGGCAGCATACACAAACTGCGAATTTTCGTCATGAAAACGCCTAGCGATGGCGAAAATTTCTTGTGGAGCGCTAAGCTTGGCCTGACGCGTAAATTGTTATCGTGTCGCCCACCATAGCGCGAGGGCGGACAGGGTGGGGCCATCGCTTAGTTCACCCACGGTAATCAGAGCTTTCAGCTCGTCCGGTGCGAACCGCCGCGCCTCCGCAATCGCTTCATCGCCAAGACCCGCCGCTTCGAATCTTTCGATTTCCGCGCGATAGAACTGGGGCCGCGCCGCGAGGCTGCCACTGTCCGGTTCGACATCACCCAGCGCATGAATGCTGAGGGCTGTGCAGCCGAGTTCTTCTTCCAACTCCCGTCGGGCTGCTGTTTCTCCGGTCTCCCCTGGATCACCGAATCCGCGCGGGCATTGCCAGCGCCAGCCGCGCACGGGATGCCGGAACTCGCGAGTCAGGACGACATCCTCGCCCATCGTTGGCAGAATCACTACCCCTTCTGGCCGGTCCGGGGCGTTGAAAACGCGGATATAACCGCCGTAATTGCCATTCGGTTGGCGCACGGCATCGCGGACAACGACATAGTACGGACTGTCAAAGATCATACCCAGCGCCGTAGCATCATCGCCGAATTCAGGATATTTTTCAGCCAGCGCGGCTTTGGCCAGCTCTATTTCTTCTACATCAAGAACAAGGTGGATGCCGTCATCTTCGGCGATCTTGAACCAGTCAGGACGCTGTTCGATCAAGGCACGGTAAGCGGTCATTCGGTCTGTCATGACAAGATCTCTACCGTGTCGCCGGGCTGTACGAAACCCTCTCTCACCACAGAACCATAGACGCCAGTGCAGCCATCATGGGAGTCTAGAACATGCTTGAGCAAATTCGACATCGCTTCGCTGGTATCTGGGTCAAGCGTGATCATCTTGCAGCGTGGGTCGCGGTCGGTGATGGCGATTTCAACCTGCTCACCAATCCGCAGACGTTTGCCAACCAGCGTGTCTTCAAAAAAACCGCCCTGATCAGCCCAATTCACATTGAAATTCGCACGAAACCGTTCGGCTTTGAGCGGTGCTTCGATTTCTTCGCTCAGTTGATGTACAGTTTGGTGCGAAAGAAGTGAGATTGGCGTAGTATCAACAAAATTTCGAGGAGAGTACCGCAACGTCAGAGTCTCATCCGCTTTCGGCGGTAAGGCGGCGATAAACAGCTCATCTAGCGGGGCAACGATGCCTTCGGGTGTCTCTACCTCAACAGCAAAATATTGATCATCTGGCAGATTGGGGTGCGCGGCCTCAGGGTTAATGGGGGTGACCGTATCATTTGGTACTTTGAAACGGGCTTTATGCTGGATTAGCGGGGGGTAATTGCGCGCCGTAAACCACGGAAACCGAGCCGCCCGCGCGTCAGAGTGAATAGCGTAGACTCGATCTCCAATTAGGCCGGAATACCCGACAAAGACCTTGTCCATTGCTTCGCCGCGCATACTCTTGACAGGATAGCGCCAGACGCTTTCGATTTTGCCGATCATGGTTGCCTCTTGCTCTTTGGCATGCAGGTTAGGCCGCGAGTGAGTGAAAGACCAATCGCAATGCTGAATGAACCCGATGAAGCTTTGTTATCCGGCCTACATGCTTTGTTGGGCGATGCCGGGATGCAGCAGGCCACGGAAACGCATCTGACCGAACGCCGGGGATTATTTCAGGGGAAAGCGGCGGCTTTGGTGCGGCCAGCGTCCACCGTACAAGTCGCCGAGGTGGTCAGAAGATGCGCGTCGGCAAAGGTCGGCATCGTGCCTTGGGGCGGCGGGACAGGATTAGTTGGCGGGCAGGTGAAAGTTGAACCGCCTCGCCCAATTTTATTGTCGCTGGAGCGGATGCGCGCGGTGCGCGAGGTTTCTGCCGTCCAAAACACGATCACTGTGGAAGCCGGATTGCCTGTGCAGGGCGTGCAAGAGGCTGCGGAGTCCGTTGGTCGCCTTTTCCCGCTTGCTTACGGCTCGCAAGGAACCGCCAGCATTGGCGGCGGTCTCGCAGTGAATTCCGGTGGGTTACAGGCATTGCGATACGGGGTTGCGCGGGATTTGTGTTTGGGGTTGGAGGTCGTCACAGCGGAGGGTGACATCTGGAACGGCCTCAGCTCGCTGCGAAAGGATAACACCGGATATGATCTGCGCGATCTTTACATTGGTTCAGAGGGAACGCTGGGGGTTGTGACGGCAGCGGTCATGCGGCTTTATCCGTTGCCTCGGGCAAAGGCGGCAGCATTTGTTTCCGTTAAAGACCCAAGCACCGCTGTGACATTGCTCAACCGGCTTCAGGAGGCCAGCGGCGGAGCCGTTTCTGTGTTTGAACTTATGGCAAAACGAGCGGTCGAATTTGGATTAGCGTATCGAACTGATCTGCGGTTGCCAGTCGAGACTGCCTCACCGTGGTATGTCCTGACCGAGCTGTGGGGCGCAGATCAGGAAATACTCGATGGTCAAATGATGACGGCGTTGGAGTGTTCGATGGAGCAGGCAGAGACCATCGACGCCGCCATTGCATCAACTGAGGCGCAGCGTATCGCCTTTCGCGAATTGCGCGAGGCACTTTCCGACTCGCAAATCCAACAAGGCGGCAGCATCAAGCACGACGTTTCCGTGCCCGTCGCAAAAATTCCGGAGTTTATTCACCGTGCGGATGAGGCGGTGACGAGCTTCATTCCAGGCAGTCGCCCTGTTCCTTTCGGCCATCTCGGCGATGGCAACATTCACTACAATCTGTCCCAGCCGGAAGGCGCTGACAAAAACGCCTTTCTCGCGCAATGGAATGTGGTCAATCATGTCGTTCATGACATTGTCGCCGAGTTAGGCGGATCAATCAGCGCTGAACATGGCATTGGTCGCCTGAAGAGAGAGGCACTGGTGCAGTACAGCGACCCAGTGAAAATGTCCTTGCTGAAGCGGTTGAAAGCGGCTCTTGACCCGGATGGGATTATGAACCCCGGTGCTGTCCTGTAAGTATCGGAAGTTTGCTGCGCCTAAAAAAACGCCCCGCTAAGCGAGGCGTTTCCGCGGTAACAACTCAGAACAAAACGCCAAGCAAAACAGGTAAACGTACACTCTACTCTGTAGATACATCATTCTTTGAATTGGCATGCGAGTGAAATGACTACTTAGGGATTGGGAACTGATCATTCTCTAGCCTCAGAATCTAGAATGTTTCAGCGACTCCCAGGTTTATTCACCTTCGAAACTACACAATGTATGGATTGGCGTATTCAGGGTTTTCA
>CAZJWF010000012.1:0-41562 GCA_964549375.1 uncultured Neomegalonema sp. | reverse complement strand
GCCAATTGCGCGACCCACCCCGCTGCGGCGTAACGACAGGCAACACAAATTCCACCATTAGCTGGGGCAAATCGCGCGATGCACGCCGTCTGGATAGCAAGCCTCAGGATGCTTCACGGTGACGGAAAATTCGATACAGAAGCGAAAATTCCAATGCAATCAAGTTAATGCACGGCCTGATGTTTGGAGGTTGGGTCGGCATCCGAATTTGGCAACCACCGCCCCAGTGCATAAGTACAAAATCGGTTGATCAGTACCCGTAGGACGACGGTCATAACAGCGAGAACGGCGAGGGCTGCAAACATCAGGTCGATCTTTGCTCGTCCGCTCGCGAGCAGCATCAGATAACCGAGGCCCTTGGAAGAGCCCACCCATTCGCCGACAATCGCGCCGATCGGAGCGTAGACAGCGGCAAGACGTAGTCCTGTGGCAAAGGACGGAATTGCAGCAGGAATCCTTACGTGGAACATAACCTTGGTCGGGCTTGCACCCATTGAACGGGCAAGATCGAGATAGCCGTGCGGCGTTGCCTGCAATCCGTCAAAACATGCAGAGGTAATCGGAAAATACACGATGAGGACTGTCATCAATATCTTCGGTTCGAGACCATATCCGAGCCAAAGTGTCAGGATCGGCGCGATCGCAAACACTGGAATCGCCTGCGACAGCACAAGAATTGGTAGAACGAAGGTACGGGCTATCTTTGAAAGGCACAGATGAATAGCCGTCATGCTCCCAAGCAGGGTACCAAAAGCCAGCCCAAGAACAATCTCGATAAACGTCACTAACGCATGTTCGCCAAGAATTTCAATATTGTCCCAGATTGCAGCTGCGACTCGCAACGGGCCGGGTAAGATGAAATGTGGAACGCCCGTTACCCAAACCAGTCCTTGCCAGATCGCGATGACGACGGCAGCTACAACCAAAGCGACCCATGTCTGCCTCATATCGGACGCCGCCATGCAGATTGCCGCAAAATATCCATAAGGCGCGCCTGACAGGTCAAAGTAGACGGATCATTGAGCGCACGAGGAGGCGCGCTGTCAGGCGTCTCGAAGGCACTCAAGCTGTTACTTTCCAGAATATGGATACGGTGTGCCAAACGCGCGGCCTCCGCCGGATCGTGAGTGACGAGCAAGACCGTCCGGTTTGAAAACAATTCTGACGCAAGTTCTTGCATCGCCGCGCGCGTTCCAGCGTCAAGTGCAGAGAATGGTTCGTCCAACAAGATAACCGGGCGATCTTCCATGATCGTGCGTAGCAACGCGACCCGCTGACGTTCGCCGCCGGACAATGTCGAGGGCATTTGCTCCGTGTGCTTCGCCAAGCCCACCGCGCTGATCAGATCTTTCGCACGCGCAAGATCACTTTTATTGCCTCGGAGGCGTGCGCCCAGGCAGACATTTTGGAGGACACTGAGCCACGGTAGGAGCAGGTCGTCTTGCGCCATGAAAGTGACGCGGCTTGCGACGGGGCCGGCATCGCTCGCCGTGACCGTTCCTGAAAAACGGCCACCAATCTCAAGCCCCGCTACAAGGCGGAGGATCGTTGATTTCCCGATCCCCGACGCGCCGAGAAGGCACGTCCATTCACCTGCTCCGATCTCCAGCGACAACGGCCCAAACAACACCTGCCCGTCCATCGTACAGGTTCCTTCGAGCGTTATCGACGGGGGTGCGGTCACGCGCCGCGCAGACCCATCGACCAGAATGCCACTTCGAGTCGCGTGGCAGTTTCGAACCGGTGTGCCAAATGCGCTGCACGTGGACTTTCCGAAAGTGCTCCGATTCTGTGGATTACCGCACTATCGATTAGTTCGCCCACATTGCGACAGATCTTCTGATAATCTTCAGAAGCGTAGGTGCCGATCCACTCGCGATAGGTTTCGGACGTCGCTTCCTTCGACAGTCGCGCACCAATTTCGCCGTATCCCATCACACAGGGTGCAAGCGCCGCCATCAAATCAAGGAAATCACCGGAATACCCAGCCTCCAGCACATAGCGCGTATAAGCGAGATTTTCCGGTTCCTCACGCGCAGAGAACAGCGTCGCTTCGTCGATTCCAGCCGCCGCGCAGGTTTGGATATGCAGCGACATCTCGTGGTTCACAAGCCCATCGACGGTCGAGGCGGCGATCCGCATTTCGTCGGGGGTATCAGCCTTCGCCGCTGCGAGCGCCCAGGCACGCGAAAAATGAAACAGGAAGATGTAATCCTGCACGAGGTAGTGCAGAAATGCTGCTTGCGGCAATGAGCCGTCGCCCAACCCCTCGACGAACTCGTGTCGAGCGTAATTGGTCCACACCTGCCCCGCTGCATCACGCCAACTCTCGAATGTTTTCCCATAGCCGCTCATGGCGCAGTCACATCGAGTGCGATTTCAGAAACGGGATTGATCGATGGGATCAGCCCAGCATCGTTCAGAAAACTCTCGAAGCGTGCGTAGCGTCCGGCATCCAGCGCAGCTGGGCGAAGTGCAAAGCGCGGCAGCGTGTCAATCCACGCCCGGCGATTCAATTCGTCGTCCAGCTCTTTCGATGTCCCGATGAAAATGTCGCGGCTCTCAATAGGATGGTTCACCATGTATTGAATCGCAAGTTCGGTTGCGGCGAGAAAGCGCGTAATGACATCCTTATCGAGAGTATCGGATTTCATCACGTAAATCAGTTCGTCATAGGCGGGCAATCCTTCTTCCTCCGGATAGAAACAGCGGCCCAAAACGCCTTCAATCTCCATCTGATTCAGCTCGAAATTGCGGAAAGCGCCTATCACCGCATCGACCTGCCCCGACATCACTGCTGGCGACAATGACCAGTTCACATTGATCATCTCGACGTCATCGATCCCGAATCCATGTGGTCGAAACATTGCGTCGAGCACTGCTTCCTCAACACCAGCGACTGAAAACCCAATTTTCTTGCCCTTGAGATCGGCGATGGACTCAATTGGTCCGTCATCTTTCACCAGTAGGCAGTTAAGCGGCGTCGACACCAGTGTACCAACGCGAATGAGCGGTAAGCCCTCATGAATCTGAAGATGCAATTGCGGCTGGTAGGAAATCGCGATATCGGCTTTTCCCGCTGCAACCAGTTTTGGCGGATCGGAGGGATCGGCGGGCGCGATAATCTCAACGTCAAGACCTTGGTCGGCGAAATAGCCGTTCTCTTCAGCGATGATAATAGGACCGTGATCGGGGTTGACGAACCAGTCGAGGATCAGTGTTACCTTATCGGCGGCATAAGCGTTGCTTGCGCTAAACAGCGCGAAGCAGAAGGCTAGGTATTTCATTCATTTTTCCTTTTGTTGATGTCGTCTCCCAGCGCGATCAGGGCGATATCGCCTTGCCATCGCGCACGAAGTTTGGAGGCGGCGCGCCAGGCACGCAGGCCGCTGCGGCAAGCGAACACCGCGCGTTGGCAGTTTTCCGGCGTGCTGTTAAAACCTTCCGCTGTTGATCGGATGGCGTGCGGGTGAATGGGGTGAGGGGCTTCTTGTTCGCCACGTAGTTCGACGATGAAGTCATCTTCTTTTATGTCATCTCTCGCGATAAAGGCGAGCCTATTTTCTGGTTCGTTAGCCTGATCGAAACGGAAGCCACCAAACCGGAATTTTTGCGCGTCGAACGTCACCACTTGACCCAACGGCGATGGATGAAGGCCAAGCAGAACCGACATTGCCATCTGCGCTTGCAATGCGCCAATCGTGCCCACGACCGGCCCCAACACACCCGACGTAGCGCAGGTTGCTAGCGTTTCCGGTAAATCCGGGAACACCGCTCGTAAAGAAGGCGCTCCGCCGCAAAAACCGCCGACATAACCGGAAAGTTCGAGCGCCGAAGCACTGATGAGCGGAATGTCCTGCGCGAAACATGTGTCTGATGCGATGTAACTGGCAGCGAAACTATCGGCGCAATCGAGCACTATCGTTGCACCTTGAACCAGACGTGCAGCGTTTGCCGGATCGAAGGCGACCGTCATGGGGGTGATGCGAGTTTCAAGGTTCAGGCGCGCCAGACTTGCCGCTGCTGCCTCTGCTTTTGACCTACCAATATCATCCATACGATAGAGTGTCTGACGATGTAGATTGCTAACCGATACAATATCTCCATCAATCAGCGTAATCTCACCAACACCGGCTCCGACGAGGTATTGCAAGACTGGCCCGCCCAGCCCGCCAGCGCCAATGACCAATATTCGTGCAGCCCGCAAACGCGCCTGACCTTCGGCACCGACTTCCGGCAGCACGATTTGTCTGACATACCGATCCGCGCTCATCGTGTTGTTTCTATCCACTGGCGCGTGCGCGCCTCTGGATCGGTGTTGAGAGTGATATCAGTTACGACAGATACAACATCCGCCCCAGCAGAAAATGCCAGTGCCGCCCGCTCAATAGACATGCCGCCAATCGCGATCAACGGGCGTGCACCGACCAGTCTTTTCCATTCGGAAACGCGATCCAACCCCTGCTCATGCCATTTCATCATTTTAAGAATGGTCGGATATACTGGCCCAAGTGCCACGTAATCGGCATCAAGCGAGAGCGCGCGATCAAGTTCCGCATGATCATGCGTGCTGATCCCGACACGAATACCGTGGCGGCGCAGTGCAGGGAGATCAGCGGTATCGAGGTCTTCTTGGCCAAGGTGGACATAATCACATCCGGCATCGAGGGCAGATTGCCAGTAATCGTTGACAATCAACTGTGTGCCATAGCGCGAGCAGAGATCTTGTGCAGCGGTCACTTCCTGCATCGCTTCTGCTTCGGATACGTTCTTTATCCGCAACTGCACAAGCTTCACGCCCAGTGGCAGCATCCTACGCAGCCAAGTGCTGTTCTCAAAAATTGGATAAAAACGGTCGAGTGTCATTCTAGAAACGCCTTCCCGATCAACGGTGTTGAGGGAGATGCCATGTCGCTTGGCTCTATGGGGTCGGCGATATGTGCTGCGCGTCCGGCTGCGACCGCCAAACCGAAGGCGCGTGCCATCTCCACTGGATCCCCCGCTTTCGCCACCGCTGTATTCAGTAAAACGGCGTCGAAGCCAATTTCCATCGCCTGCGCAGCGTGGGAGGGCACGCCAATTCCCGCGTCGATCACAAGCGGTACATCAGGAAACTGCGCCCGCATGGTTCGCAATCCTTGAAGGTTGTTCAGTCCTTGTCCAGATCCAATCGGTGCACCCCAAGGCATGAGTACCTTGCACCCAACGTCGAGCAAACGTTCGCCGACAATCAAATCTTCGGTCGTATAAGGGAAAACCTCGAAATCCTCTTCACAAAGGATTTTAGCCGCTTCAACCAATCCGAAGACATCAGGTTGCAGCGTATCGGTATGGCCAATAACCTCTAGCTTAATCCAGCGCGTTCCGAAAAGTTCGCGGGCCATCTGTGCCGTTGTCACAGCCTCTTTCACCGTGTGACACCCGGCAGTGTTTGGCAGTACCGGGATGCCCATCTCACGCACGATCGACCAAAAAGCCTGACCGTCGCGCCCTGAACCACTTTCACGTCGCAACGACACCGTAGCGACGCCCGCACCGCTCGCTTTGAAAGCCTCCTCCATGATGATTGGTGACGGATAGAGCGCCGTGCCCAACATCAATGGACTGCTTAGTTCTTGACCGTAGAATAGCGCCACGCTCAACCCCCCTGCATTGGCGCAACGACTTCCAGACTGTCGCCTTCGGTCAGCACGGTCTCAGCGCGAGTACCAACCGGAACAAACGCGCCATTGAGTGCCGTCGCGATTGTAGCCTCGCCAAAGCCCAGTTCACTCAGTGCAGTCAGCAATGTCTTTGCTTTGACAGTCTGAGGCTCTCCATTAAGGACAATTTTCATTCATCACCTCCGGTATTGTGCCATCTATCAGAAAGTCAGCAGTCATCCGCGCCAGCGATGGCGATAGCAAGAAGCCATGCCGATAGAGGCCGTTCACCCGAATCGTGGTGCCATCGCGGTAAATGTGCGGCAGGTTGTCGGGAAAGGCTGGGCGTGCATCTACCCCGATTTCAAGGACTTCTGCTTCGGCGAAGGCAGGATGCAACGCATAGGCTGCACTGAGCATTTCGAGCAAAGACCGAGCAGTAATCCGATCACGTTCGCCGCTTTCAATCATCGTCGCGCCGATCATGTAAATTCCGTCGCCACGCGGAACAATGTAGAGCGGGATACGTGGATGTAGCAGGCGAATAGTCCGTGTTAGCTGCATCTCCGGACAGCGGATAAGCAGCATCTCGCCTTTGACACCGCGCAAGTTCTTCAGTGTGTCAGCGGCAGCGAGACCTCGGCAATCAACTGTATGTTCTGATTTCTGCGGGTTTTCTCGAACGACGACCCCTTTACTCGCAAGACCGTCATGCAATGCTGCCAACGCATCGCGCGGCGATATATGTGCTTCACGCGCAAAATATAGACCGCGCTCGAACCGTCCGGATAGGTCTGGTTCAAGAGCAGCAATAGCATCGCGATCAACGGCTTCGAATTCAGATGTCCGGCGCGCGAATTGATCGAGCTTCTTGCGGTCCCGATCCAGTGCCAGCACCAGCGTCCCCGTCTGATTCACATCTACGACTCGCGACCACCAATCCAACGCCTCCACGCCGAGGCGCTCGACTGGTTCTTCAGCTGATTCCCGCTCGCACCAAGGTGCGATCATTCCTCCAGCCCACCACGAACAGGAATGTGGTCCAGGCGAAGGTTTAAGGTCTGCCAGCGCAACCTCCACGCCGCGCATCGTCAATTCCGTTGCGACACATAAACCTACGACACCGGCTCCAATGACATTAACTTGCATCAGTCGCCCATAATTCGTGAAAATGATGGACGGGGCCATGACCTTTGCCGATCTGCAAGACGTCTGCTGCAGCGATAGCTGCCTGAAGATACCCGTGCGCGCTCCGAAACGCTTCGGGCAGCGAAAGCCCCTTCGCTAGCCCAGCAGCGATTGCGGAGGAGAGCGTACAACCGGTGCCATGAGTATTGGTTATTGTCTGGCGCGGAGCGGAGCAACTCAGGGGCATGGCGTCGCACCCGACCAGAGTGTCGGTGCAAGTTTCGTCCGTCGCATGGCCCCCCTTGATCAAAACTGCCTGCGCGCCGAGACCGATCAGCGCGCGGGCGCGCTCTGTCGCGTCCGGCTGTTCGGGCGCAAGCCGCTCAAGTTCCGGTAGATTTGGTGTCACGACGGTTGCGCGCGGCAGTAGGTGTTCGATTAATGCGGCGATCGCGTCGGCCTGTAACAAGGCATCGCCAGATTTTGCAATCATGACCGGGTCCAGCACGATTGGTCCGCTAAAGTTCCGAAGGCTCTCCGCCACAGTACGGATAATTGTCGGTGAAAACAGCATTCCGATCTTGATCGCACCGATGTCAATGTCATCAAGCACAGCATTGATTTGTGCCTCAATGACCTGGGGTTCAATGGCCGAAACCGCTGTTACACCGCAGGTATTTTGCGCAGTTACCGCCGTGATGACGCTCGCTCCGTATACACCGAGAGCAGAGAAAGTCTTCAGATCCGCCTGTATACCCGCACCGCCACCACTGTCGGACCCGGCAATCGTCAGCGCTTTAGCAATCAACTAAGCCTCCCATTATGGCGAGCGACAGGCATAGGGCGGGGATCGAAGCAATGAAAATCCCGTTCCCTACGCCGGAATTGCCCGGATCAGGTTCGATGGGTTGGTAAAGCCTCTCAGCCCTCTAGGGCACCCCAACGGTCATTCGGTAGTCGTAAACACCCAACGAAGCGATTTCAATATCCAAATCACCCGCACGCACAGATTACTTTTTGACACGCCCATCACTGGCTACTGCCGCAGTGCAAAACAGGAAACGTCATGTTGATCATAGACTGTCGGCAGAGCTCACCCTCGGCCGATAAACGGCATTTTCGTTGCCATGATCGTCATGAATTGGACGTTGGTTTCCAGCGGCATTTCCGCCATCTGTAGGACGGCCTGCGCAACGTGGTTGACGTCCATCCGGTCTTCCACGGCGATCGTCCCATTGGCTTGTGGAACGCCCTCAGTCATCCGTTCCGTCATCGGGGAAACGGCGTTACCAATGTCAATTTGACCGCAAGCAATGTTGAAAGGCCGACCGTCCAGGGAAATCGTGCGGGTTAATCCAGTGATCGCGTGTTTGGTCGAGGTATATGCCGCGGTGCCGGGGCGCGGCACATGAGCCGAGATCGAACCGTTATTAATTATACGTCCACCTTGCGGGCTTTGCACGCGCATATGCTTAAATGCCTGCCGCGCGCATAGGAAAGAGGCGGTCAGATTAACATCCACGACCTGCTTCCACGCCTCGACCGATAGCTCGTCAATCGTCATCGGCGGCGTACCACTGCCCGCATTGTTAAAGAGCGCATCGAGCCGCCCAAACTTTGTGATCGTTGCGTCAAATGCAGCCACAACAGCGTTTTCGTCGGTCACATCCGTCTGTATAACCACTGCCGCATTCGCGTCATCGGCGGCAGCGGCCGTTTCCTCCAGCGCCTCGACCCGACGACCGAGTAGGGCGACGCCCCATCCAGCATTCAATAGCGCAAGCGCCGCCGCGCGGCCCACGCCGGATCCTGCTCCAGTGACGACAATAGATTTGCTCATGCGTTCGCTCCCGTCGTTCCCCCGCGCGCCAAAAAGGCGGCTGTGCCCTTCGTGTCATCAATTGTCACGTTTGACCACAGACAGCGACCTCACGGGTCTGAGGCTCCTGCGGTCCAAGAAGCAACATCACCCACGCCAGCGCGCGTCTGCGCTTCCAACTCGCCGCTATGAAAGGGGTTCTGCAGGTCGATCTGTGACATGATAATCATCCTTTAAGCCGAGATGCGCCAAAAGCGACAGAGGGCCTCCGGCGCAAATGTGTCCAGCTCATGCAAGTTCAGGGATTGGCGAAGTTGTCATGCCGACGAATTTCGGCTGAGACTCAACTCGTTCTAGCCACGCCCGGACGTTCCGATATGGGGCAAGATCAACGCCGCCTTCCGGCGCATGAGCAACGTAGCTGTAGCCCGCGACATCAGCGATGGTGATCTTATCGGTTGCCAACCAATTTCGGTCTGCTAGATGCGCGCCCATCACCTTGAACAGATCATGTGCCTTCTGTACGGCAGCGCCGTGGTCAAGTGGTACGTCGAACACTTTGACCAGCCGCACCGCGCAAGGGCCGGAGTATACATTGTCGGCAGCGATCGTTAGCCAACGCTGAACTTCAGCGGCCTCTTTGGGATCCGCCGGCATCCAGTCCGATCCTTTGGCATAGGTATGTACCAAATACACAAGGATCGCATTACTGTCGGCCATCGCATGGCCGCCATCGTCAATCGCCGGAACCAGACCAAAGGGATTGACTTTCAAAACTCTGGCGCTTTGTGCGCACCATTGGCCATATCGAGGTCAACAGTCTCATAAGACAGGCCGAGAAAGGCCAACATCGGCTCAACCCAGTGACAATGGCCAGATTTTGGATTGCGATAAAGTTTGATCGGCGTGCTCATAAGTCTTGTCCTATCTGAGACAAATTAAAAGCCGTTTCTGCAGGACAAAAACCGTTTTTGATCCGATAATGATAGCAAGCTGATAGGTCTTTCTTAAGACGTTGTCTGTTTGATGCGACCTGCGTCATTATCGTTCGAACGACAAGATCCTTACACACCGAAGCCCTCCACATGCTTCGCTGACCGGCACAATAAATGCCATAGCGGAAAGTCACTCACGAAAAGCCGCACGGATGCAACGTCGCACGTTAAGAATTCAGAACTGGGCTTGAGGACGGTTGAATGAGCGCCGAAAATCAGACCCTCTCACGCAAGATGGCGGGTGGCGCGGTCTGGATGTTATCCGCTCGGATGTTGATGCGGGTCTCGGGCCTGATCAATGTCATGATCCTTGCCCGCCTGTTGCCGCCTGCCGATTTTGGGGTTGTTGGCCTGACAGCAGCACTCATCGGTGCGTTCGAGGCGATGAGTGATCTGTCGATGAACACCGCCATCGTGCGTCACCCAAATCCAAAGCGAAAACACTACGACACCGCATTCACCCTTGGCTTTCTCCGCGCGCTACTAATTGCCGCCCTCGCTATGCTCTGCGCCGACCCCCTTGCGGAGTTTTATGGCGATGACAGGCTGCGTTACGTCGCATGGGCGCTGGCGGCACAGTCGATCATCTTTGGTTTCACCAATATCGGTACTGCTGACTTTCAGCGAGACTTTACGTTCGGCAAAGACTTCGCCTACATCGCATCACGCAAGCTCGGGGGCAGTATCGCCTCGATCGGCTTCGCCTTAACGATTTGGCCAGATTACCGCGCCCTCGTCGCTGGTCTTGTTATCGGATCGATAGCTTCTGTCGCCGCCTCGTATATTTTGCACCCGATGCGGCCACGGTTTGGATTTGGCGCCTTTAAAGAACTTTTTGGTTTTTCCAAATGGATGCTGGCAACCAACCTCCTCGATTTTGTCCACCGCCGGTGCGACTCCCTGATCATCGGCAAGACCGTCGGGCTAGCGCCGCTCGGCATTCATGCCCTAGCGATGGAGTTAGCAAACCTCGTCGCAGATGATTTCGCGCAGCCCCTGCGGCGCGCCACGATGCCCGGTTTTGCTAAGCTGCAGGACAGCTTGCAAGAGCTAAGATCACAGTTTGCGGCGGCGTATGGCGCATCGATGATGATTGCGGTTCCGTTTGCTCTTGGTGTCGCACTGGTAGCCGAGCCAGGAATTCGCCTTGCGTTTGGTCCTGATTGGTCAGCGGCGGTTCCGCCTTTGCGTATTTTATGCCTCTACGGGCTGCTCGGTGCTTCGTTCCAATTTTGTTGGCCACTCTTAGTATCAATGGGCCAGCCGCGCCGTCTTGCACCTCTACAAATTATCACACTGCTATTCGGTGCACCCCTGATCTGGTGGGGCTCGGTTCATTTCGGTCTCATCGGAGCCGCTTGGGCAATGTCAGCCATGAGTGCGGTCTTTTCCTTGCTGGTCATGCGCGCTGCGCTGTCACTCTGCGACGGCAAGGCATTGGACGTCCTCGGATGGTTGCCTCGCACGCTGATGGCCGCCCTTGCAATGGCATTGGCCGTTTGGGGGGCGCAAGCGATGTTGCCCTATGACGGCAGCGCCAGCTTGGCTGCATTGAACCTGTTCGTCAGCGTGGCGGTAGGTGCTGTCAGTTACCCAACAGCCCTTTTGCTACTCTGGCATTTCGGGGGTCATCCAGACAGCACAGAAGCGCGCATCATGATAATGGCACGCGGCTTCTTACCTGCCCGTCTAAAGAGTGCGGATTAATCGTAGCTCAGTTGCTCCGACAAAAGCCGCTGGCTGATTCTAGAAATCGGTTTTCGGTTTAACGTGGTTAGAATTCGGTTCTGCCGCGCCAGTGCGCCGATTTCGTAATCCTGATCCAACGACACCGCCCCATCTGATGGTAAAAGCGAGGTGCAATGTTCAGATATTTGGGCGTAGGTCTCAAGGCTTCGCTGATCATCGTTAAGAGTTTCAGCGCCATTCTTGATGCGATTTTTGCGGCGCGCAACTTTAACAAAGCATTCAAGCTCGATCGCGCTGAGAGCATACTGATACCATTGGTCCACATCCCCAACAATCACCTCAATCGGGAAAGCCATTGAATCGCTCGTGCCCGCAAAAGCGGTCGTCATTTCCGAGGTGCATAACTCCAGAAAATCCATGATCTTCTTCGTACTGCCCGCACACACCATGCCGTTGAACGACGTGAAGATTTCATACTTGTCCGCATAACAATACAACTGTTCCGCATTGATCGGTGCATTGATCGAAATCAGCGGGCTGTTCTCGTCGATCATATGGCGGCAAATCATGTAGATCCCCGCGATAAACTGATACTGACTGGCTAACGGGTCTGAAATAATCTTAGAATTATTTGGCCCATCCACCCGACGGACGGAATACGCGATCAGCGCGATACTCGCCAGAGCGATGACATAAAGATCCCACGTCCCGCACTCCGACCGGGCATATTTCTTCGCGGCTGTCGCATGATGGCGGATGACTGATTTCGTGATCTCAACCGCTTCATCATAATTCATCATGGCGGTTCGCAGCGCAGACATATTGATCAGATGCCCGTTTCGAGATCCATCATATTTACAGACAATCGTCTTTGCTGGGATATGATCATTGAATAGAAAGGGCCGGGTATTCTCTTCCCCCAACTGACGTCCGCTTTCAGTATAAAGGGATGAGACGCCTTGCCAAATACCCCGCACGAACTCCATTGTATCGGAGTCCCACGGAGCCTTCGAAAAGCGCCGAACAACCTTTTTGCCAACTGACCGGATCTGTTTCATTCGATTGGGCTTGCCATTCTCTTCCGAGACAGAATTCGTTTGCATCGTCGTCATTGGGATTAGCCGCCTTCAGCGCCAGTTAGAAACAGGGCAGCATGGCCCCACGCATCACCGGTTTTCCCATGCGGCCACTCTTCTCGTTGCAACGAGATATACCCTCTGGTCGCCGAGCTGAACAAACGTCCGGGTTTTTGTCCATTGAAGTCATCATCAAAATCGAGCGCGCCGGTTTGCTCGTCCATCCGGAGAACAAAGAACCCTTTCTCGCCGCCGAGTTCCGCGCCGAGAATCAACCTGTTTGAACGTGGGTCTTTCGACAGCCAGTGCGGGTTGAAATCTCCGGGCGTTTCTAGTCGATAAACCTCCTGCGGATTTTTCGGGTCGCGTATATCGAGCACGACAACCCGATTGCTTTTTCCAACCGTCTGAACCCAAAAATTATTGACCAAGACAGGAATGCCACACGCATGTGGCGGACGCTCAGCATCGCCGGCTTTGATCGTATGGACGTGTTCAATATTGGGAGCGTCTGTATCGATACCGGTCAAGTGATAAAGCGAACATTCAAAGCTGTTCACGAACACCGAACCGTCATCGAGCGGATGCAACCCGAAGCCCGTGGCTTTCGCGTTCCAACCTTTTTCAACCGACACCGCATCTCCAGTTGGCATTTCCAAAGTATGCAACAGGCTGAAATCAGAGTACCGATAGATTTGTAAAACCTCTGCCCAAGAGGTTTCCGTCATCGGCGCACTTGTCACTGCAAACCGATCAGCCTCGGGCAGCAGAGTAAAAGCATACGGGCGCACCGCCTTATCGAGCGTTTCTACTTCTGCCGATACAGTTCTCAGCAATTCGCCAGACGCCGAATATTCGGCAATGCCACCGTGCGATCCTCCTTCGAGTGCGCCAGAACGCGCCTGACAAATCGAACCGGAGAACGGTTGATCTTCCGACTCTTTATCCTCTTCAAAAAATTCAAGGTTAACGCCCTCACCCCGCAGAAAGCCAACCAACCGCGTCCCACTATCCGTTCGATAATAATCATGCGGGAACCGAAAAGGCTGCGGCGCATCAAATATCTGAGAGATACCAAGCGACGGTAAGGCCGAAACGTCGATCAAAAGGCTCTTCTCTTCGTGATGGGCATTCACGAATAAAGGCTCACCGGCCGGAGGGGGCGTGTACTCCATATGATGAGGCATTGAATCCTTCATCCCGGTCGGCATCGTATTCAGCGGCTCACCGCGAGTCGCGCTTTTCGGATCAGCGTCTAGGACTGCGAGGAAGTCGACATCTTTCTGGTCCCAGTCGCCCGCATAGATGAATAGATACGGGGACGGCGTCCCGGTCAGCTCGATTTCACTCTCTTGTGGGGAGCAAGACGCAAGTACTCCAAACACCGTTAAAGCGCCTGTTGCGACACTGAAATTCAGACGAAAATGGGTCATCGGGATGCTTCTTCGCCAGAGGGTAGGACGTCTGCATTGGCCACCACTTTATGTTCAAATCTATTGCCAAAACCTTATGACACACCGCCTGAATTCCCGAACTCCGAACTCAGATTTCGCAGCAATTCGAATGGCATGGATATCGCTACACCGTGAATGCAGTGCCGAAACGGCTCACATCATCAGGTCTATGACACACCGTCATAGCCAACCAATAGGTGTTTTCGATAAGTATGCACGCATTAACGATCAGATCGATTCCGCTGTCGGCAGACGCAATACCCTTAGTTCACGATGACTGGTCTGACCTAGCCGTGGACTCAATCGAGAAGAACGTTTTTTTGTTTCCATGGTTTGTCGAATCGGCATTGCCACTTCTGAAGGACCGCGACCCTGTGATCGTGATGGTCTCGGTTAATGAAATGCTAATTGGATTAGCTGTCATGCAGCGGGATCGGGGATACGCGCGGTTACCCATCACGTTCTACCGGAACTGCAATCACTATCACCAATTTCTCGCGACGCCCCTTATTCGCACGGGGTATGCACGCGAGTTTTTCGCAGGCATGAGCCAGTGGCTTGACGCCTCCCCTTCTAGTCAAAGCTTCTGCCTCTTTGACCTTCTTACCGGTGAGCCTGAAATTACCGAAGCCGCCGCCGAGGTATTCAAATCTCAAAATCGACCGTCAGCGTTGATTGATGAATTTGAGCGCGCGGCAATCTATGGCGATGTGCCTTTGTCAGAAAGTTCCGAACGTGAAACCAGCAAAGGCCGTTTGAAGAATTTACGGCGACGACGCAAACAACTATCGAAACTTGGAACGGTAACCGTAGAGCATTTTTCTGCCGAGGATAACGCGCAAGAATGGCTTGAAGATTTCCTCCGTGTCGAAGATTCCGGCTGGAAGGGCGACGAAAAGACATCCATCGCGAAGAACGAACCAGACCTTGAGGTTTATCGAAGTATGATCGCGGCTGGCGAAGCAGGCAAAGGATTATCCTTCATGCGCCTTTGTCTCGATGGGGTCGCCATTGCTTACACGCTTGATTTAAAAAGCGATCATTTCGTCTATTGTTTGAAGTGCGGGTACGACGATGCGTATCGGAAATACTCTCCCGGCGTCATCCTCGAACAAGAAACGCTCCAAAAATACCACAGCTCTGGACAAAAGGTCATTGTGGATTCTTGCACATCTCCCAAGAACCAAATGCTCAATGACCTTTGGCCGCATCGTCGAAAAATCGTCTCCCTTGCGTTCGCGCGCGACGGGTACCAACACCAGCTCGCATTCAAAAGCGTGCTCCTCCTGAAAAACATGGTCGGCAGGATTGAGCCACTGAAACGGGCAGGAAAATAATGCAAAATCGAAAGGGCGATATCCGCAACGGCATTGAGGAACCTCAGCGCGACGACGTGCCTGCGATGGGCGAGATATTCAAGAGCGGTCAATCCTATCACCACCAACTCTTCCCTTCTCTCTTCTGCGAACCAGAAGACGAAGCACGGATTCACGCCTATCTCAGCGCATTTCTGAAACCACGCAATCCGTTCAGAAAAGGCCGGCGTCACTTTTCCCGCGCGTGGTTCGAAGCTGATGTGCTTGGCGGATATGTCCTCTATCAACTTTATCAAAGTTCAGACGTCTTTTTCGGAAACGATCGATGGTTTGCCCATGTTGAAGACATCGCAGTTTCCGAAGATTTCCGCCAACGCGGCATCGCATCAAAGCTATTGAATTCGCTGACCGACGAGATTGAAGCTCTGGGAGGTGGAATCGTTTCCGGGCTGGTTTGGAACGGAAACGAAGGATCTGCAAAACTGTTTGACAAATCCGGTTTCGAGGCAACGGCAACCCAGTTCTATCGCGTTCTTTAGCGCCCCGAAGTACGGGAATGGAGCAATGCCTCCCAGGCATTTGCAAATGGCGGATGAGTTACCTGCAAATCACCCCGCCCTTCCCCAATCTGCGTCAACGGTCACGAGACGGTTGGATATTTGACGATCGATTCCGAAAAAGTCGCAATTGTATAGAGCAGCGTCTCTTTCGATGACAGGAGAGCGCCTTCACGCTGATAATCGGGATATCAGTGATTGAAGTCCTCTAACTTGCGCACAAGAGTTCGTCCGGCTGGATATTGACGGTCTTTCGCGTCATTGGTCAGGCAAAATACGCACGCCCCAACCCAACATCTCTCCTCCGTCAAGGCAGTCAATATGGCTCATCAGGCACACGCAGATTTCTCGCGCTTCAGTTTCGGAACACAAATCCGAAAGTCACCCTTTTCCGATGCTGCGCTCCGGTGGGGTGCGAAGGGGTTTTCCGTTTATAATCATATGTATATCCCTCGTGATTTCGGCGACCCCGTGCAGAATTTCTGGAACCTCGTGAATGATGCCATCCTTTGCGATGTCGGCGTTGAACGTCAGGTCGAGATCACCGGCCCGGACGCCGCGCAGTTCACGCAGTTTCTTTGCTGCCGCGATCTTTCGACATGTCAGGTCGGACAATGCAAATATGTACTCATCACCGATCAAGACGGCGGGATCATCAACGATCCAATCTTGCTGAAATTGGCTGAAAACCATTTCTGGCTGTCAATCGCCGACAGCGACGTGTTGCTCTGGGCAAAGGGGGTCGCGGTTCATTCGGGTATGGATGTCAAGATCACCGAACCGGATGTATCGCCGTTACAGCTTCAAGGGCCTAAGTCTCGCGATATTCTGCGTGCCGCATTTGGCGACGCGCCGCCCGAGCTGAAATATTATCGGTTCATGGAGTATGATTGGAACGGCGTGCCCTTGATCATTTCGCGCACTGGCTGGTCAAGCGAGCTTGGGTACGAGATTTTCCTGCGCGATGGTTCGGCTGGCGACAAACTCTGGGAGTATCTAATGGAGGTCGGCGTACCGTTCGGACTGAAGCCGGGGCACACGTCGAGCATCCGACGGATTGAAGCCGGAATGCTTTCGTATCACGCAGATATGACACTGAATAATAACCCCTTTGAGATGGGGATGGATCGCTTGGTCGACCTCGACATGGCGGCGGATTTCATCAGCAAAGCCGCGCTCGCAAGAATAAAAGAGCAAGGGATTACTCAACGTTTTGTCGGCTTAGAAATCACGGGTGAAGCTCTCGTCGGTTCGAATGACGAAAACTGGCCCGTAATGCGCGATGGTCGCAAAATCGGCTACATCACGTCTGCTATTCACTCGCCGCGATTGAAGAAGAATATCGCACTGGCAATGCTGGAAAATTCACAAGCCACGATTGGGAACAGCGTGACGGTCGATTTAGGCGCGGATACGCAATCCGCTGAAGTTGTACCGATTCCTTTCCACGATCCGAAGAAGGCGATTGCCGCAAAAAGCTGATTAGTTCGAACCATTATCCAGACTGATCGACGAAAAGGCCTGCATCGAACGGGGCGGATTTGTTGGCGATCAACCGCCGAAAACAGACGATCTAAGCGGACTGCTTCCGTGTTTATCGGACCACATACCGTCTTTACCGAACCACGCGCCGTCGATGCTCCAATAAGTTGCATTTCAACCTCAAAATCTCGTGCGTCAACAGTTGCCAGCCCTGTCAAAAGCGCGCTAGCCTTCACCGGCAAAATTAGGGAGAACAAGAATGACACTGCTATCTGCTGCGGGAACACCAATCTCGCGTCGTAAGGTGATGCAATATGGCGGCGCTGCCGCGATTGCACTCACCGCATCCGGGGTTATGGCCGCTCCAAAACGCGGCGGTAAGCTGCGCGTCGGTAAAGCACACGGCGGCACCACCGATACGCTTGATCCAGCTACGTTCGAGAATGGCTTCACGATTTCGCTCACCAACGCCATGCACAACTACCTCACGGAAGTTGGTCCAGATGGTGCGCTACGCGGTGAGCTGGCAGAAAGCTGGGAAGCATCAGCGGATGCCAAAACCTGGACCTTCAAGCTGCGTGATGCGAAATTCCACGACGGTAAGAAAGTCACTGCGAAAGACGTCATCGCATCGCTGAACCACCACCGAGGCGAAGATTCCAAGTCCGCTGCCAAGCCAATCGTTGAGCCGATCACCGAGATCAAAGCCAAGGGCGATAACGCGGTTGAGGTGACGCTGAGCGATGGTAACGCCGACTTCCCATATATCGTCAGCGATTATCACCTCGCGATCGGACCTGCTGGCGACGATGGCAAGGTTGACTGGACGAAGGGTATCGGCGCTGGCGGCTATAAACTCGACAATTTTGAACCAGGCGTTCGTGCCGACTTCACGCGCAACGACGACTACTGGAAAAAAGACTCGTGCTACTTTGATGAGCTGGAACTGCTGTCCATCGTTGATCCTGCGGCCCGCTCAAATGCTCTGATCACCGGCGAAGTTGATGCAATCGACCGCGTTCCGTTGAAGACAGTCAAGCTGTTGAAGCGCAAGCCGGGTGTCAAAGTCCTCTCAACCAACGGCACGCAGCACTACACCTTCCCAATGGACACCCGTGCGGCGCCTTTCAAAAACAATCACGTTCGCTTGGCGCTGAAGTACGCCATTGATCGCGAAGAACTGGTCGAGAAGATCCTCTTTGGGTACGGCTCAACCGGTAACGATCACCCAATCGGACGCGGCCAGCCTTTCTTTGCGAAAGACCTTGAGCAACGCAGCTACGATCCTGACAAATCTAAATTCCACTTGAAAAAGGCGGGCATGGATTCTCTCACGGTTCCGCTCAGCGTTGCGGATGCTGCCTTTGAGGGCGCGGGCGATGCCGGTGCATTGTTCCAAGCGAGCGCTAAAAAAGCTGGGATCGAAATTGATCTCATTCGTGAGCCAAACGACGGTTACTGGTCGAATGTTTGGATGACGAAGCCGTTCTGCGCTTGTTACTGGAGTGGTCGCCCGACATCCGATTGGATGTTCTCGACCGCTTATGCCGAGGGCGTGCCGTGGAACGATGCCTACTGGGAGCACACCGTCTTCAACGTGCTCTTGAAAGCAGCCCGGTCAGAGCTTGATGAAGACCGCCGCCGTGACATGTACTCGGAAATGCAGGAAATCTGCTCCAACGAGGCTGGAACGATCATTCCAATGTTCGCGCAGTACGTCTTCGCAACCTCCGACAAGGTGATGCAAGGCGACTCAATCGGCACGAACTGGGATATGGACGGCGAGCGTTACATGGAGCGCTGGTGGTTCGCGTAATCTCCCAAAAGCCTTCTGAATGAATACAGAAAACCCCGCTCTCACCAGCGGGGTTTTTTGTGACTGGAAAGGATAGTCCTATGAAGTTTGAAGACTCTTTCCCTCGCAACGTTGTCGAACATGCGGATATGGGTATCACGATGTCCGATGGCGTTCGTTTGTCGGCGCGGGTTTGGATACCCGAAGACGCGAAGGACAATCCTGTCCCGGTTATTCTCGAACACCTGCCCTATCGCAAACGAGACGGAACCATTGTGCGTGATCAATTCACGCATCCTTGGATGGCTGGTCATGGCTATTGTTGCATCCGCACCGACATGCGAGGAACCGGCGAATCCGAGGGGCTACACGATGATGAATACAGCCCTCAAGAATTACAGGATGCCTGCGACGTCATTGCATGGGCATCCTCACAGCCTTGGTGCAATGGCAATATTGGGATGCAAGGAATTTCTTGGGGCGGGTTTAACAGCCTGCAAGTCGCCGCCCTACGGCCACCGGCGTTAAAAGCCATCATTTCGATCTGTTCGACCGTCGATCGCTATGCCGATGACATTCATTACAAGGGGGGATGCTTGCTGCTCGAAAACTTCGGCTGGTCGACGAATATGCTTTCCTACAATTCGCGTCCCCCCGACCCCGCGCTCGTCGGTGACGATTGGCAAGACATCTGGGTCAATCGCCTAAAAGAGCAAACACTCCCGTGGAGCACATGGCACCGTCATCAGCACCGCGATACCTATTGGAAGCACGGGTCGGTCTGCGAAGATTTCTCCGCAATTAACGCCGCTGTGTTATCCATCGGCGGATGGCATGACGGGTATCGCAACACCATCTCGCACCTCGTGGAGAATTTATCCTCGCCAGTAAAAGGCATTGTCGGACCGTGGAACCATAAATATCCGCATTATGCCGGCCCCAAACCCGCCATTGGATTTTTGCAAGAAGCGAAACGCTGGTGGGATCATTGGCTAAAAGGGGAAGACACGGGCGTAGAACACGATCCGGCGTATCGCGTCTATCTCATGGACTCGGCCGCGCCGAAGCGTTGGTTCGATGAGCGTTCAGGTCGATGGATTGTGGAACAAGAATGGCCATCGGCAAATATCTCCCAGAAGATCATCCATTTCGGTGATGGCACACTTGAGGACGCACCTGTCACCATCGAAAAACCCATTTCCTCGCCGAACCATTGCGGCATTACAGGCGGCGAATATTTTCCCTTCGCATTTGGGGATGAGCTGCCAGACGAGCAATCTCCTGATGACGCGCTGTCACTCTGCTTCGATGGTCCGTTGACCGAGAATACGACAGATATCGTTGGTGCACCGCACATTCAGCTCAACGTTTCATCCGACAAACCCAATGCCCAAATCGCCATCCGCCTGCTCGACTTGCGCCCGGATGGAACTAGTGCCCTGATCACATATGGCGTCCTGAATCTCACGCACCGAGACTCACACGAGCGGCCAACGGCGCTGACGCCAGAAAAGGAATATCCTGTCGGCCTGACCCTCGATCAAATCGCCTATCGCCTGCCCGAAGGCCACCGCTTGCGCGTTGCAATCTCAACCGCCTATTGGCCGGTAATCTGGCCTTCTCCTGAGAACGTCGCGGTGACCATTCATTCCGGCACAATGACCCTTCCCGTCAGGCAGAAAGCCAGCCAAACGCAAAACGAATGGGAGTTTGAAGACCCTGTCGGCGCACCAGCATGGCGCACAGAATCTTTGCGCCCATCGTCCTATTCCCGAACGACATCCGTAGACGATAATACCGGACAGATCTGTATCGCCATCGACGAAGATAGTGGCCAGAACCGCGATCTGGAACATGGCCTTGTCTCCGGGTCTTGGTTCAAAGAGCGCTTCTACATTCAGCCAAACGACCCCCTCAGCGCACGCGCCACGTCAGAATGGGAGCAAACCGGCGGACGGCCCGGACAGATGTGGCGAACCCATGTTCGCGCCGAGATGACATGCGATGCGACGCATTTTCACACGACCGCGCACATCAAAGCTTACCGGGAAAACGAGTGTATCTTCGAAAACAATTTCAAGGACAGTGTTGCCCGCGACCTCGTATGATGAACGCGACACAAAAAAACCCGCCCGGATGATCCGGGCGGGTTGATTTCTTGGTCATGGCAAACCGACTTAGACGGCGGCGCTTTCGGCGTCCTCGTCATCGGTGATGTTCCATTTCACCAACATCTCTTTGACGTCCTGCACTGAAACCGGCTTGGTCATGTAGTCATCCATACCAACTTCGAGGCACCGCTCTTTATCGCCTTTCAGCGTATGTGCGGTCAGCGCGACGATTGGCGTCCGGTCACGTCCCAGTTCCGCTTCAAGTTCACGGATGCGCTGAGTTGCTTCGTGGCCGTTCATCTCAGGCATGGAAATATCCATGAGGATAATCCGCGGTGATTTTTCACGCCATGTTGCGACAGCCTTCAAACCATCTTCCACAATCGAGAACTCTACATCGACGTCGTCGAGGATATACTCGATGTAATTTTGGTTCGTCTCGTTATCCTCGGCGACCAAAATATCGAGGACATCACCCGAAGCGACCTCAGTTTGATCATCATCGTCAACCACGACATCCGCAACAGCTTCGGAGTCGTCGAAGACCGACGCCGTAACTGGTGCTGCAGCCGCAACGCTCACCGTGGCTGCAACAGCGCCCGCCGGTTTCACGTCAGATGAATCGGAAACTTTTGGCTCTGGAAGATTCGAAGCAGGTTCGACCCACTCTTCTTCCAACTCGGTTTCCAGTTCAGCCATTGCGGATTGCGCTTTGGCCAGACAGGTCGCGATGGTATCGAGCAATTGCGATGAACGCGCAGGCTTGATCAAGATACCGCTCAGACCGTTATCCAGCATCCGACGGGCCATCTCGTCTTCGCTGATCGACGTCAACATCAACACCGGAATGTCAGCGATTGACTTATCGGCGCGCAGCTCGTTGAAGAAATCCTCGCCGGTCATGTTCGGCATCTGGAAGTCAACGATCACGAGATCAATTCCGACACCCTTTGCACGCGCCTTTCGTAGAACCGAAAGGCCCTTTTCAGCGCTATCGACAGCCGCACTCTGACACTTCCAATGGCTAACCTGTTCGGTCAGGATGTCACGGTTAACAGAGTTATCGTCGATGATCAGGACTTTCGATCCAATGATCTCGACCGGCGCAGGTTTGGCTTTCTTGATCTCTTCGGCGACTGGCAGCTTGAGTTTGACGATGAAGGTACTGCCTTCGTCGACGACACTTTCTACCGAAATTTCGCCGCCCATCATCTCAACCAAACTGGCCGAAATGCTGAGGCCGAGGCCCGTGCCTTCGTATTTGCGGGTATTCGATCCATCAACCTGACGGAATTTCTCGAACACACCACCGAGTTGGTCTTGTGGAATACCGATGCCGGTGTCCTGAACACGGATGGTCAGGTTCGCAACGTCGTTCTCGACATTGCCTTCCACATCAACAAGGACGTGGCCCTTCTCGGTAAACTTAATCGCGTTGCCGATCAGATTGGTCATCACCTGCCGGATGCGACCAATGTCGCCGACATATGTCGAAGGCAGGCTTGGACGGAAGCGAATCAGCAAGTCGACATCTTTCGCGGCCGCAGAACTTGCGAGCAACGTCGTCACATCCTCGATACTTTCACGTAGCAAGAACGGCTCGTTGTCGATTTTTGCCTGACCGGCCTCGATCTTGGAATAATCGAGAATGTCGTTGATGATTTTCATCAGCGCAGTGCCACATTTGGAAATCGTCTCGGTAAAGTGACGCTCGCGTGGTCCCAGATCCGAATTGCTCAGCAATTCAGTCATGCCGATAATGCCGTTCATTGGCGTGCGAATCTCATGGCTCATATTAGCCAGGAATTCCGACTTCGCGGTCTGAGCAGCTTCCGCAGCAGTCAGCGCGGTTTGTATTTCCGAGACGTCCGTCAACGAGATCACCTGACCACCGTCAGCGGTTGGCATCATTCGTTGAATGAAGTGCTGACCCGAAGGCGTAGAAATCTGCTCTTCGCGGGCTTCATCGCCGTCAGTTGGTGCAATGCCCGAGCGAAGCCAATCTGCGATCGGCAGGTCTTCGGGGTTAAACGCGCCCGATTTGAACAGGTTCTCAGTGTATTCGTCGCGCGTCATACCAATGCGCGCCGGGACCTTCAACGAAGACATGGTCGATTTGAAAGACGAGTTGACCTGTACGACATGACCGTTGCCGTCAAAGATCAGCATACCGTCCGACATACTCTCCAGCGCAGTCTCAAAGACAGAGAGCGTTGCCGAAAGTTCTTCGGCTTTTTGCTTGTGGGCCTCGGTCATTTTCGTCAGTGCGAATCCAACCTCGCCAGACGGCATCATATCGGCTGGCGACATCGCAGCGGCGGCAGCGATCCCACCAGCGGCGGCAATGCTGCCTGCAGCGGACGCTTCCATCAATGAACCGGTCGCAGGCTTCGATACATCGAAAGCCGCCTTCAGGTGATCCGCAGTGACACCCGGCAAGTGCTCACCGAAGTTCAGGCCAAGGTGCTCTTGTGCAGCCGAAACGCGCAGAATATCCGTCTTTTTCAGAATTGCCAGGACGAGGAAACCGGTGGCAAAAGCCCAGACAACCGCGATACCGCCGGACATTGCTTGCACGCCGATTTGTTCCACAATACCCAAAGGCAGTTCCGTCACCGCGACCAGCGGGAAAGCAACGGCACCAAAAATTCCGGCAATGCCGTGAACACCGACAACACCAACAGGGTCATCGATCTTGGCTTTATGAAGCAGCGCATGGTTTGCGCCGATACCGATCAACCCGCCAAGGCCACCAATGATCGTTGCTCCGGTAAAATCAACGAACGGCGCGCAAGAGGTAATCGCCACAAGGCCAGCAAGGATACCGTTGGCCGATGCCATCGGATCGAACGTTTTGTCGTTGAGGTAAAAACCGATAATCTTACCACCGATACCGCCCGCCGCACCGGCGATAATTGTATTCAAGGCTGCATCGGTAAAGGCTTGAGAACCCGGCTGCATCGCACCCGTGTTAAATGGAATCCACGTCACGAACAGGATCAGAGCACCTGACAGTGCAAGAACATAACTCGATCCGGTAATCGGCAGCACGTTGCCGTTGCTGTCAAACCGGCCTTGACGCGCGCCAAGCACAACACAGGCCGCCAAAGCATAGGCGGCACCAAGGGCGTGAATCGTGATACCCCCCGCATGGTCGATAAAGCCGAGACTTGCGAGCAGCGGCTCGTTCGTCTCGATCATCAAGTTACCCCAAGCCCAATGGCCAAAGACGGGGTAGACCAGCGTTGCAATGACGACGGTACTGATAAGGTACGCGCCAATCCGCATCCGTTCCGCAACCGCGCCCGAAACGATGGTCGCAACCACAGAACAGAATGCGAGGTTGAAGATCAACTGCACAGGCCATTCGTTCTTGGTTTCCAATGCCTCTTGGACACCGCCCCACCCGAACAATCCGGTCGAAGACGCACCAAACATCAGGCCAAAGCCGACCAACGAATAACAGAACATACAGATAATCATATCCGAGACGTTCTTTTGAGCGACGTTGGTCGAATTCTTCGACCGCACGGTTCCGGCTTCGATCAGCAGGAAGCCCGCTTGCATGAGGAAAACCATAAACGCAGCTATGGTCATCCAAAGAGTGGCACTGTCCGTCATTTGAGAGAATCCTCTTTCCTTACTTCGAACAGTTTTCCTCCGTCTTCGTAAAAATCAAATGAAACGCGGCGAGAATTTACAATCAACAATCCAACTTTGAAGTATAAATTCAAATTAATGAAAATAATTTACCAACATTAATTATGCTTTACTTATTCCGACAAGCATTTCCAAATTCTTCACATTTCTACTTTCGCGGGACTATCCAGGATTGGTGGAAATCTTCACAGCTCGGTTAACCAAAAATACAGACGCCATTGACTAAAAAATAGGCCGAGAAGATTCGCGTAGCTGGACGGCATACGGGAAACGATTGAGAGGCTGATTTTTATGCGCTGGCGGCAATCCTTTAACTCGGAATGTATAGCTCAGGCCCGACTGAAAGAGTTTGGTGATCTGTCCAAACGCGCAAAGGACTTTTCATGAAGCTGACCGAAAAACAAAAGTTGCGGAAACGCCTCACTACATTCTGCGGAATGTTGGGCGATGATCTACATAAGTTAGATCCCGAGCTCCAAACACGAATTGAAACAACGATCAGCCGCCTCGGCGCGACGACCAAAATTGCTATCGCCGGTCTCGCTGACTCTCAACACCGTGGGTTGGCAGAGTTCCTTTTGGGTGAAACGCTGTTTCGCAACGACGAAGAAAGAGAAAAGTGCCCGCTGATCCAGGTGCGATACGGAAAAGAAGCGAAGACGCACGCCATCTTTGGTGAAACCAGAAAAACCTATCCCGGTCTCTCTTTATCTCTCACACTTGGCGGCAAGGCGCCGGACGCAATCGGCTTAGAAGTTCCCAATCCGATTACTGCCGATATCGCGTTCACGATTCTCCCGCCTTACGATGGCGACGACAATCGCGCAGGGTATCTTGTCAATCTGCTGGACGATACCGAAACGATCATTTGGTGCTCCAATGCAAAAGCACCTTGGCAGCCTAAAGAACGCCGGCTTTGGTTCACCGTGCCTGACACCTTGAAAGAGCGAAGCATTCTCGCCCTGACGGGTGCAGAAAATGTCATCGACGATGCCGCCCGAATGACGCTCAATGAAAAGCGTGCATTTGTTGAGGACGATTTTCGCCATTTGCTGCCGATCTTCATCGAAGCAGCCAAAAGCGCTTTCGTTGGCGGTAAGCCGACCGACGCCGCCCAGTTTAAGTCCAGCGGCGGTGAAGCCCTATACACCAAACTCATGTCATTGGTCCAAGACGGCCAATCCGAAGTGATTGCCGAAGCCAAAAACCTGCGACTAGAGCTGGATAAAATTCCGCTCGGTAGCTCTCAACCAGCTCCAAGCGCCCCATTGTCAACCGCTTCCACTTCGACGCAATCGTCTTCTCCGACGGAGGCGATGAAAGCACTTATCCTGACAGGTGCGAATCGCTGCCGAGCTGCGGTAGCTGAATGTACCAATCAAGATTTTGCACCCGTCTTCGAGCCGATGACTGAGTTGCTCGCAAATATACAAACAGCATTGCACGACGAGGTTACGCTAGATCGCGATAATAGCCTATTGCTCGCCCAAATCAGCGAAGCAACCGAACTAACTGGCCTGCTTCGTTACGAGAACAACGGTAAGGCGGCGCAAGAAGCTGCTGATATTACGTTGCAGATTGTCTCGGACATCTGGGCGCGCCTACCAACTGCTGAATCAATGTCTACCGCTCCCGAAACACGATCCGCCGCAAGTTAATTTTCCTTCTCGCCGTTCGAGATTTGGCCCATCTAGAAAGCTTTACGATGTCTTCCACCGTTTCTGTTCCAGCGATTGCACCAGAAGGTCTTGAAGAGTTGAAAACACTCTGGAAGTCCTTCGACGATGTGAAGTCCGCACTCGGTCGTATCACCGAGGTAGGAGGCGATGACGTCAAGAAACAGGCGGCACGCATCAATAACAAGATTGACTCATTCGAGCCAACGATCACGTTGATCGGCCAGATCAAGGCCGGAAAGACCGCGTTAATCAATGCAATGGTCGGCCAAACCGACCTCTTGCCATCCGACGTCAATCCGTGGACATCAGTCGTTACCAGTTTGCACTTGAACTCGCGCCGTCGTCCCGAAGGTACCAAAGCCCTTTTCCGCTTTTTCGATGAGGAAGAATGGGATCGTCTTGTCAGCACGGGTGGTAGATTGGGTGAACTGGCTGGACGTGCAGGCTTTGAAGAAGAAAAAGACGAGGTCCGCGCACAGGTCGTCGCGATGCGTGAGAAAAGCCGCACGCGCCTCGGAAAGAAGTTCGAGATGCTGCTCGGCACATCGCACAATTACAACATGATCAATAAAGACCTGATTGATCGATATGTCTGTCACGGTGGCTGGGACGAAGAAGGGGAAGGTTCTCGCGGTCGCTTTGCTGACATTACAAAGCTTGCCAACCTTTATCTCGAACTACCGGGTTATCCTACGGGCCTGTGTCTGCGCGATACGCCGGGTGTAAACGACACCTTTATGATGCGTGAGCAAATCACCATCAACTCGATTCGCGACTCACGTCTATGCATCGTTGTCCTATCCGCTCACCAAGCGTTATCGACGATGGACATGGCTCTGCTCCGATTGATCGCGAATGTCGATGCCCGTGAAGTTGTTCTTTTCGTCAACCGTATTGACGAGCTGGACGATCCCGCGAATGAAATTCCAGAGATTGAAAAGAACTTTCGCAAGACGTTGAAAAAACACGACGTCGCAGAAGATGTTCAAATTGTCTTTGGCAGTGCTTTCTGGGCGCTCAGTGCCCTTAGCGACACGGTCGAAAATCTTCCTGGTGCCTCTGGCGATGCGATGGAGAAATGGGCAAAGAGTGATTTGTGCGACGAGTTCATGCGCGACTACGATGGCTTGCGCGACCTTGCATGGAAACTATCTGGCGTCCCCGCGCTGCATCGTTGCATCTCTCAGCGCATTATCGACGGCCCCGGCAAAGCGATGTTGAACGAAGTACGTGATGAAATCAGCAACTTGGTGACATCTATCGAGACTTCCGATCGCGAAGTCGTTCTGAGACATCAAAGTACCCAAAATCAAGAAGTCGACAAAAAAGCCCTCAAGGCCAAACTCGCTGCCATCGAAAAGCGCGTCGTGAATTCGCTTTCGGACTCGAACGAGTTTGCCCGCGATGAATTGGCCGAGCGATTGACGAAATCCCAGACCATGTTTGCCGAGCGTGCCGTTGAGGCGTTGCTTTCACATCTCGAAGCGCATGGTTCCGATGAAGTTTGGCAATACAATCCGGCAGGCCTCCGCATGATGATGCGTTCAGCCTATACGGCCTTTGGTGGCGCAGTTGAAAAAACGACGCAAGACGTTCTGAACGATGCCTGCCGCAGTCTTGAGGATGTCTACACCGATGTCTTCGGCGTTGAACCGGGTCAAGTCGTCCTTAAACCGCCCGCTACGGCCAGATTGTTGCCGCCAACAACTGTTGGGCAAACCATTGCTCTCGACCTGAACGTTTCGTGGTGGAAGAAATGGTGGCGTAATCTGCGCGGCGCGGATGCGGCGACGACGCGTTATTCGGAACTTGTCCTAAAAGAAACTAGTTCCATTGTTTCGGAGCTTACCGATGAAATGGCACCGGCTCTGTGCAACGAGAACGCCGAGATTCTGAAAGAATTCCTTGGCACGCAAAGTGATACCCTTCTCGCACTCGCCGATACGGCAGCCGCGGACCCTGCCGAGCATTCTGAGAATTCAACAGAAAAAGCAGAAGCGCTCAATCAAACTCGCCAACTCATTGATTCGCTCGCGGCCTAAGGATTTCAGAATGACTCATTCGGATGCCATCACACCCTCAGGGGATAAAGGCCAAAATCGTCGCGCTCGCGTCGTGGTTCTCGGCGAATTTAGTGCGGGTAAGTCTACACTCATCAACCTGTTGACCGACGGGAATAATCTCAGAACTCAGGTCACGGCGACACAGATGCCGCCGGTTTGGATGTCATATGGTTCTGACGAACCATATCGCGTTGATTTGAACGGCAAGGAACATCCAGTCGACCCTAATGACCCGGACTCCATCTCAGTTTCCGAAACGCTCTACATCCGCAAATTCATGCGCGCGCCTCTATTGGAAACGTTTGATCTGATCGATACGCCGGGCAACTCTGATCCGAACATTGCTTCGGCCGCATGGGAACGCGCAGCCGAACTCGCAGATATTGCCATTTGGTGTTCGGCGTCAACGCAAGCATGGCGGCAAAGTGAGCTCGCTGCATGGCGGGATGTCTCAGAGGCCGTGCGCGCGCGCAGTATTCTGGTGCTCACGCGGGCCGACAAGCTGACCTCCGATGAGGATCGTGCGAAAGTCCTGACGCGTGTGCAGCGGGAAGCAGGCGATCATTTTACACATATCCACATGGCCTCATTATTGGAGCCTGAAGACACAAAAGGGATTCTTTCTGATTTGGTGGCGCTCACCAATTCGATGGCGGCGGCTGATCCAACGATCATTTCCTCCGTCACATCGAACACCGCCTCGGTGGTGGATGCGAGTCCTGTCGCAGACCCAATAGATCAACCTAGCGAAGCTAAAGAAGGTGGCGTTAGCTCCGTAACAAAAGCCGAGGATACAAATCCCATCGCCGACGACGAGTTAACCGACGACATGCTCATCGACTCACTCGATCTTTCCGACGATACCAGTCTTGATGAGCTAGTGCTTAACGAAGACGAAGATGCAGACATGGACGAAGTTCTTGCCGCATTGACCGGCACAGCGCCACTCGCACAAACCGACGGTCGAACGAAAGAAAGCTCACTAACGAGCATATCGGCCAGTGAAAAATTAGGTGACGTCAACAGCGCAAGCATCACGAACGATGCTGCGTCTCACGCCCCTGAAATGCCTGTCACCCTCAGCGCTCAAGGTTACGCAAGCGAGCTGTGGCGTAAGATGTCGGAGGCGATTCCGTTCGATGATCCGGATGCCTATGAAGCGGCATTCGATCTGTTTCTCGAAAAAATTGATGCCGAAATCACGACGTTACGCGCACAACTGAATATCAAAGCGGTGGGGTAGATCACATGGCATCGGACCTTCGAGTCAAAACACAAAACGCCATCGACGCGCTTCGCGAAGCGAACAAAAATTGTTCACTTGCCATGCTGATCGACGGTGATACCGGCTTGGTGCTATGCAAAAGCAGTCAATCTGTCATTCCACAAGATGAGCTGGATGAACTGGCGGCGAGCACACAAACCCAACGCGGGAATCTTATCGCCTCAGCGATGGTTGATATGTCGAGCAAGGCCCGTTCTATGTCATGGAGTCAGTTCGATAAAACTGCTGTCACAACTGTCGTCAGCTCTGTCGGAGCAAACCAGGACACACTGGTTTGCCGTTTCGATTCAGCACCAGACCGCTCAGCGCTGTTTGAGTCCGCTCAAACAATTTTTGACCTGACATCCGATGCGGAGGCGGCATAGTCATGAGCAATCTCGCGGCAACGTTTGATACCATTGTCAACACGGTTCGGGGTCAAATTCCGCCAACCGGCATGACTGAAATTCCTGCAGATGATGCTGCCACCGAATTTCAGAACACGCTTCTTCGCACGGTTCTTCCGCGCCGCATTACGGTGCGCGGTGCCGACGGTGCGCGCATTTCCGTGATCGCCAAAAACCGGCGCATCATTAACCTCTCCGAAGTTCACCCGCCTTCGGATTGGACTGGTAAGGCAGCGCCGGAACAAACGGAATGCCAAGCTGACTTCGACCAGTTTGCAGGTCCTTTCGCATCCGCATTTCTCAAGGCCGTCAACGGCAAACCAATTCGTATCGAGCAAGCCTTGCTTACAGATCCCTTGGGCGCAGTAAAAGCAGGTTATCCTGCAGGTATGTTGGTCGACCACGTCGAACAGTCCTTGGGCCGCGTCCCGGCAGGTGATCAAATCGCCCTATTCCTCGAAGCAAATGATGGGTTGCCCCGCGCACGCTTCGGCAGTGAAATCGAAGTCACGGTCCCGGCCAACGCAGCAGTTTCTCACGACTGGATGCAAGATCGGATTGATGAGGCACTCAAGGATTTGGCGGAGACGAAATCAGATCTTCGCTTCCTTGTTCTGGATGGCGACGCACCAATGGCCTTAGCCTTGGTTTGGCTTGAAGGAGAAGGAGCCATCGTCTTCTCCGACGATGTAAAGAACTTCGATAATCTTGAACAAAAACTGAGCGCCTTCAGCGCATATCTGTAACTGGCTAATTTGGCCACGGCATCTTCTAGGAATTGACGAGAATAAAATGCAAATCGGTCTCGCACATCAGCAACGGCTTACCAAGCTTCGTCAAGTTTTGACGACCTTGAAGGACGTTGCAACAGGTGAATTCGCGGCGGCATTCGATACGCAATTGCAACGTCTCGATTCGTGGACGGCGCGCATTGCGGCGATCGGGCAGGTAAAAGCCGGAAAATCTTCTACGTTGAATACTTTGGTCGGCGAGTTGGGATTCCTACCAGCGGACGTGAACCCTTGGACGTCCGTTGTCACCAATATGCGCCTCAATGTTCCCGGCGACCCAAAAACCGGTGCACGCTTTGAATTCTTTGATGAGGAATCTTGGGACCGCATTATCAACGGCGATCCCAATGTCCGCGAGGCCGCGAAAAAATTTCTACCCGGTTTCGATCCAGAAATCCTACGCGCGCAAACCGAAGAGATGCGGCAACATGCTGCGCGTCGTCTCGGACCGGCCTACGTCAAACTCCTTGGAAAGCAGCACGATTACGACTTGCTTTCTGGCGAGCTTTTGGAAAGCTATGTTTGTGCGGGCGCGGGGTCGAACCAGATCAAAGATGACGACACAATTGGGCGTTATTCGTCGATCACAAAAGTCGCCAACCTGTTCATGCAGTCTGACAAATATGCAGGCCCAACAATCATCACTGACACGCCAGGGGTGAATGACCCGTTCCTGGTGCGCGATGAATTCACCTGTCAGAGCCTCGATCTATCTGATATTTTCCTTGTCATGCTGTCGGCACACCAAGCGCTGACTGAAGTTGATGTTGCTCTTATTCGCATGCTGGCCATGCAAGGCGACAAAGATGTTGTAATCTACATCAATCGGGTTGACGAGTTAGAAGACGCGGCTGAGCGGATCAAGCGGATTGTCAAAGATGTCTCGACGCGCATCAGTAAAGCCATTCCCGAAGCGAAGTTCTCGATCATCTTCGGCAGCGCTCATTGGGCTGAGGCCGCGATGGACAGTAACTTCGCCGATGCGGAACTACGAAAACTGATCCGGTCGTCCAAGGTCGACGAATTCAATGCGACGAATCGGAGCGAAACGCCTCAAACCCTCCGTCAAAAACTACTTGTCGCCTCTGGTTTGCCAGAAATCGAGAAAGCGCTATCGGACGCCATCAATCTCGGTGCTGGATCTCGCCTACTTGACAGCGTCTCGCAAGAAGCGAACGCGCAAGTTGCAGCAATGAAGTCCTTGTCACGCCGACAGCGCCACGAACTTCAAGATCAGATCGAGATTTACGGCTCGGGCAGGATCGCTGAATTCCGTGAAAAACTTGAAGATGAGATGACACTGCTTGCGGAGACTTACACAGCGCTTGCAGAACTTATCGAACATGCCGATCAAGAAATTGATGAAACCGTCAACACAAGCTGGGTTGCGATTCAACAACAAATGGACGGCGAAACGGCAAAGTTCATCAAGACCCAGCGCAGCAAGATCGGCGGCCTGCTGCAAGGAAACGTCGATTTGGAAGAAGGCGAAGTCGATCTTCTGCCTTTGCGCGTCGCTCTCGAAGATCGCCTCCGCAACAGCTATGCGAAAGTCCGCGGAAATCTCGACAAAGTTCTGGACCGCGCTTTGACTAAGGCGATTGACATTGCAGGGCGCGCGACGGGCGGGCTAGGCGAACAAATCACGATGACCGGTCTGCCGGGTGAGAGCGTTGCTGTGACGTTTGCGACCTCGCGCAAGACGCTATCGTTCAACCTCGTGTCGCGACGCGGTTTGAAATTTTGGAAAAAGACAATTGATCTCGACAAAACTGTTGATGCTTTCCGTCGCGTGACATCGGCTGAGGTAAAACCAGCAACGAACAAAATGGTCGATGCTTATACCAGCACCATGACCGAACGCGCTATGGTTGGTAAAAACCGGTTAAACCTCGTTGCTCAGATCGTCGAACAATCGTTGAATGATCGTATCATTCGTCTGCGCGAAGACCACAAGCTTTTGAAGGGCGAAATCGACGAAGCCGCCAAGGCGAAAATCCTCAACCGCCTACACAACGATATCGAAATCATCGACAATCGCCTTCAGGTGATTGGCTCAAAGGAGAGTATTCTCTCTGGCGAACAAAACGAACAAGCCGCGTAATCGGGAAACCTGATGCCACAAGACCTTTCACTTCAAGATCTGGTAGACGAGGTTGTCAAACCTCGCGTGCGAAAATCTGGTACATGGCGGATTGTCGTGGCCGGTGAATTCGAGAGCGGGAAATCCAGCGTCATCAATGCGATGCTGCGTGAACCAGTTTTGCCGTGCAATCCGGGCCTTGCCGCACGTCCGACGATTCGGATCATGCATTCGCCGGGGAAATCTATTAATGCCGAAGATCGGATGGGCAGCAACTACACACCCAATTCCCTCAGTGAGCTTTTGGATCACGAGTCGCTCGCGATCTGCAATCTCCGAATTCCACTTGGCCTGATGGCTGGCGTCGAAATTATCGAAATCCCGTTCCATCATGAAGGTGGCATTTCCGAGGACGACCTCGAAGTTATCTCCGATGCGGACCTAATCATCTGGGTAACAATTGCCTCGCAAGCCTGGCGGCTGTCCGAACAAGCCATAGTCGAAGGCTTGCCCTACCATGTTCGCGATAAGTCAATCCTAGCGATCTCACGCGCTGACAAACTTCGCACGACGCAAGACCTCGACAAAATCGAAACACGACTTCAGAAGGATGCAAGTCGTTTCTTTTCTGAGATTGTCTTTATGCAAGCGTCTAGCGACAAGCTTGAACGCGCCGTTTCAGATACGCGCGCATGGGAAGAAACAGGGGGTGCCGCCCTCGCCAGCATCGCCAATGAGCTCGTTGTTATGCCGATGAAGGCCGCCAAAAGGGCGGTGGAGTAAAGTCATGATATTCGGATCGAAAAAGAACCAAGAACTCACCAACGAGATCAGCAAAGCCGCACGGCAAACGCTGTCAATGGTTGAAAACCAGCACGGCGTTCCGTCTGGATTTTGGCAAGACTCCTACGTGCTCGGATTCTTGATGGGCCAGATCAACGCTTTCATGTCGGTGTTTGGCGGAGAGAGCTTGAGTGTCGCGGATAAGGGCCGTGTCGTCGTCGATTGCTTTGGTGAGCTTTCAGGGATGAAAGGCAAAGGTATCAGTGAGCAGTCAATGGTCTACGCATCAAGCGAAGATCCTGACTTCATGCGCGCAAATCAGAACGGTATGTTCATCGCAATGGTGCAGGCGGAAAAGCTGCCTGATGCGGCGAACAACCCTGTTGTCGCAGCAACGCGCACTCACCTAGATGCCGCAGGCGAGGGAACCTCAATGGCCGATGTCGCGAAATTCCTGACGCAGCAGCACTGGGTCGGTGAAGTGAAATCGCGGCTTTCGATTTCCTGAGTTTAAGCTTCGGGTGTCCATTCTTGCATCGACAACGTCTGTCCGCCCAGCCTTTGAAAGGCGCGTTGGCGGCAGGTGAACACGAGAATTTGCAAATCTTCAGCTTGTCGATGTAGTGCATCGAACATGCGTTCAATCCGCTCATCATCGGCATATATCAAGGCGTCGTCGAGGATGACCGGCACCGTTCGGCCATCCCGCGCCAATAGCCGCGCAAAGGCGAGCCGGGTCAGCACCGTGATTTGTTCGCGCATCCCACCGCTTAAAACATCAAAGCTTTCGACGTCCCCGCCCCGTTCGACGGCGGTCGGTAACAAAGTCTCTTCACTAAACGTCACTTTCGCATCGCCGAAGACAATGCCGAGCAGTGGTTTCAGTTCTTGGACCACCGGCTCAAAGAAATGCTCCTTGGCCTCAGCTTTTGCGTCGGTCAGCACATCATATAGCCTTCGTAGAGTCGCGACTTCCGTCTCGATTTCACCCACTCGCTGCTTGGCACGATCCTGGTGCCCCAGCGTGGCCGCCAATTCTTCCTCGATCCCCTCATTAGCCCGCGCGCCGATGCTGCCGTTCAGTTCCCGGATCGCGCCAGTCAATTTCTGAGTTTCCTCGCGGGTTCGTTCAACCACGCTCGCAGCCCGCTTTTGAACCGCTTTCAGGTTCGCAAGTTCGGGTGTCGATTGTCGCAGAGTTTCCGCCGCACGATGGGCTTGATCAAACGTGTTTGATTTTTTGGCGAAGGCTTCGGTTAGCAATTTCTCCTCAGCGCCCAAATCAACTCCGTCTCCCAACTCTGCCGTGACGCGAGACAGCCGTTCTTTGGAATGGCGGAGGTTGGTTTCGGCAACGGTTAGTTTGCGATCACGTTCTGCAAAGACAGCAGACGCTGATGCCGCCATATCCTCCGCTTCATTCCGGGATTGACGCGCCGCGTCCCGTTGCAACGTACACTCCTCAACGGTTTTGGTGTCCGTTGGTGCGTCAATCACTTTAGCGCTCAAGCGTTCGACTTCGGCTCGCAACACATCTAAACCTTCGGGTGCAAGCGCATCCCGCCGCGCTTTACTTCGCTCGATTTCCCGGACGTGCTCGGCGACGACGACCTGTTGTGCGTGAACGGCCGCCAGCGAAGACACACCAAGCTCCGACAAAATCGTCGTCCGCTGTTCACTGATTGCACTTAATTCCCGATCGAGATCAACGGTTCGGTCCCCGATTCCGGGTGAGATCGTCAAGGTTCCGATACCTTCGATTTCAAACTGCGTTGCACGTTCAACCGCGACCTCTATTCCATCAGTCAAAGTCGATCCATTCGCACGAATGACACCACCATCAGGATTTAAATAGTCCGCACGAACCGACATCGACGACGCCCGCATCTCAGCCTTGAGTGTTTCAATACGCACATCGAGTTTTTCGAGCGCGTCAATTTTGGCTGTGGGCAAGGTGAGCGCATTGACTTTTGCCTGTGCAGTTTCAGCGGTCCGGTTCGCCACATCCGCATCGGCGAACGTCTTCTTGCACGCCTCGAGCCGCTGTACCGCATCGCGCGCCTGAAGCGCGTCATTCGCGGCGACAAGATTTGCTTCTGCTCGAAGCAGTTTATCACGACACTCGCGAACGGCGGCGGTGGCCTTCCCTTCGTCTGCTTTGGCTTTCGCATGAGCGCTCGCAATTTTCTCACGAGCGGTTTCTTCCTCCACAATTGTCTTTTGTAGATCATCGACGCTCGCACGGGCGCTCTTGAATCTCTCTAACTTCTCCTTCGCACCCTCGCGTTCTTGCCGCGCAAGGTTCTCTGAGAGGGTCGCACGGTCTAACTCGCCTACCTGTGCTTCCGCGATCTTCAACGCTGTATCGGCCTCCTCCAGCGCCTTTGAATCGTTTGCAAGGGTTTCGGGGTCTTGCAACTCGGCAAGGCGTTTTCGTTCCGTCGCGCGGCGATCTAGGTCGTTTCGCAAATCACCGACGCGCTTTGTTAAGTCTTCGGCCTGCGCCTCAAGAGAGTCGAATTCTTCGAGTGCGGCGGCATAAGCACCGCCTTTTCTCGCCTTGCCCGTCCCAGTTACCAAGGCATCAAGATCGGCCTGACATTTGGCCAACACCTGCGTCGTTCGGCGACCACCCGTCAGGACTTCGATCTCACCTGCAACCGACGTCAAGACGTCTTCGCGGGCTGATTTTTCCGTTTCGGCGGCGGCCCCACGCACCCGTCCCATCTCGACTATTCCCTGCTGCACCCAAAGCAACCCGGCGGGGCCAGTGGCACCGCCTCGGATCTTTGCATTGATCCACTGGTCCGCTTCGTCGGCCTGCGCGACAAGACGATTGCTTGATGTGTCGAAAACCTGCGAACGCGCGGAGGACATCCATCTTTTCCGCAAGCGAAAAACCCCTTCGCCCGTTTCAATGTCGACTTCAACCGTCACCGGCCCCTTACTATAAGGCTGCAATAATTTTATGGGGCCTGCCCGTCCCTTGTGTCCTTGAAAAAATAACGCATGAACCGCATCAAAGATCGTCGATTTTCCAAACTCATTTGCTGCCGCCAAGACATTGACGCCGTCATTGATGTTCTCGATCGATATGCCGCGATCCGTGAACCGTCGAACATTGTGCAAGCGAATGGCGCGCAGCTTCATGTCAGCTCTACCGCATAACTGTAGAGACGATTGAGCGCGTTGCGGGCGATGGTTCGATCTTCGGCGGAACTCTCAGGATCGTTTGCCTGCCCATACAAAGTCGCCGCAGCGGACCGAAGAACTCCGGCCTGATCAATCCGGTCAAGATCATCGACTTCATATTCGACAACCAAGTCGCGCTCACGCCATACCAACCGCGCGAAATCAGGCTCCGCATCAGACAATCCGGTCATCAAGGCAGCGCGATCCGCAGGCTTAATCCGGCCAGACAGTGCGATATGCATCAACGCATTTCGCCGTTCTACATCTGGTGGCAACAGATCGTTCAGTTGTGCGACAGGATCTGCACCGGGCGTTAAATTCAAGGTATCGGCAATCCAATGAAATTGCCCCGTCTCCACTGCATCGACTTGCGGCTGTTGCCCGGCGCCGTCAATCGTGACGCTCAAAGCGCTCGCTTGTTTGGCGTGTTTGAATTGATCGGCCTCCGGCGCTCCCGAATACCATGTGTGCGGGTCAACCCGCACCTGACCATGCCAATCGCCAAGCGCAAGATAGTCGAGGCGGGCGCAGCTCGCGCGGTCCGGAGACAGGACATCAGCAGCGCCGTCTTCGGAGAACGAGCGTACTCCGCCATGCGCCAGACCGATACGAAGGTGTCCCTCCGGCGTGGCTGCGTCATCCATCCACGCGCTCAAATCCCGTCCTGCGCGTCTGGCCGGACAAGGGGCGGGCAGCAACGTAACACCCGTCGCCAATTCGATAGGTTCAGGTTTCAACGCCAATATTACGTTCTTCGGCGCTTCGTCCGAGAGATTTCGCCACAACTCATCCGCCGCCAGAGAATCGTGATTGCCCGGCAAGATCACCCATTTGATCCCCTGATCCCGGCCCATCGCGCCTACGGCCTGTCGCCGCGTTGCGGGCGACGGCGTCTCCGCATCAAACGTATCCCCTGCCAGTAAGATATGCGACGCGCCTTTTTGTTCGGCGAGATCAAGCAAGACGTCAATCTTCTGAAACCGGGCCTCCACCAAACGCCCCCGCACGTGATCATCCGGTATTTGGCCGAAGGGCTTTCCGAGGTGCAGGTCAGAACTGTGGATAAAACGAAACACGCTGGCTCTTTTTCTTAGCGGACTGCCCAACCCTACACCAAGCAACAAGGCAAACAAGCCGCGCATCTGCCCGCCAGATTGGATTGACGAGGCGTGATGAAAATCGACGAATAGACAGGGCGATATGCCAAAAGTCCTATATGAGAAAGACGGACATCTCGCTCGGATCACTCTCAACCGGCCAGAGGTTCTGAATGCACCCGGCGATGACTTACCTGCCGAGTTAGAGGCCACTGTCAACACACATGCAGGATTACGCCTTCATGTGGAAAACACTTGGACATTCACGTCGCTTTAGCGCGTGACGAAGGAAGCTGGGATTGGTAAGGTAACAATCCGATTGATTGAAGCGATTTTGGTGTCTCGCTTTCTCAAAAGATGGGGTATGCGTTTCGGTCTGATCATTCGCGGGAGTGCCCCATGTCCGACATAGATGCCGTCTTAAATCGTCTAGATACTGACCAAGATGCAGCGCTCGAACGGTTGCTGACGCTGCTTCGTATTCCGTCGATTTCCACGGACCCAGCCTATAAGGGCGAGTGCCGCAAAGCGGCGGAGCATATGGCCGCTGACCTGCAAAATCTTGGCTTCAATGCGACGCTACGCGATACACCGGGGCATCCAATGGTTGTCGGCCACGACGATAGCGCCGGACCGGATGCACCGCATTTCCTGTTTTATGGGCACTATGACGTGCAACCCGTTGACCCTCTGAACTTGTGGGACACTGATCCATTCGACCCACAGTTGGTAACACGAGATGACGGGTCAAAGATGATCGTCGCGCGCGGCGCACAGGACGATAAAGGTCAGCTCATGACCTTCGTCGAAGCCTGCCGCGCTTGGAAAACCGAAACTGGCAAACTTCCCTGCCGCATTACCGTCTTCCTCGAAGGTGAAGAAGAGAGCGGCTCGCCCAGCCTGCCGGGTTTCCTCGCCGAACACGGCGATGAGCTGAAAGCGGATGCTGCGCTCGTGTGCGACACCGAAATGTGGAGTACCACGCGCCCCGCCATCTGTATCGGGCTGCGCGGTTTGGTCGGAGAACAAGTCACCGTCAAAGCCGCCGAGATGGACCTGCACTCCGGCACCTTTGGCGGGCCCGCTGCCAACCCGATCCGGGTTCTGGCAAAAATCCTCGCCGGTTTGCACGATGATACGGGCCGCATCACCATACCAGACTTCTATAACGGCGTGATTGAGACCCCCGACGAGGTGAAAGACCAATGGGAAACTCTTGGATTTTCGACCGAAGAATTCCTCGGCGGCGTCGGCCTCTCAACCCCTGCCGGAGAGCAAGGCCGCTCAACCCTCGAAATGATCTGGGCACGTCCGACCTGTGAATTCAACGGCATTACAGGCGGGTACACCGGCGAAGGCTTCAAAACCGTGCTTCCCGCAGAGGCATCGGCAAAGATCAGTTGCCGTCTGGTCGGGGATCAAGACCCGGACGCGATCCGCACGAATCTGCGCGCCTATATTGAAGGCTGTCTTCCACCCGATTGCAGTGTTGAGTTCCACCCGCACGGCGGCAGCGGCGGCATTTCGCTACCGGCTGACAATCCTGTGATTCAAAAGGCCAAGACTGCACTGACGGACGAATGGAATGAAGAAGCAGCCGTCATAGGTATGGGCGGATCGATCCCTGTGGTCGGTCAATTCAAAGACTTGTTGGGCATGAATTGCCTACTCGTCGGCTACGGCCTGAAGGATGACCGCATCCATTCACCCAATGAAAAATACGATCTGAAGAGTTTTCAACGCGGTGCCCGCAGTTGGGCGCGGATTCTTGATGCTTTATCGGTTTGAAATGCGCGGCTTGTCGCCATACATCACCGATAGCAATCCAATGATGTAAGTCATACGATATTAGCGAATCGACAATCACCCTGGGAGAGGACGAATAGAATGACTTTCGGGAAAAAAATGGGCGCAATCGCGCTTTCGGCGGCGATGACCCTTGGTGCAACGTTCGGGGCCAAGGCTGCGGACCCAGAGTTCACCTTTACAATTCACCATTTCCTCAGCCCGAAGGCGCTCACTCAAACACAGATGATCGAGCCGTGGGCGAAAGGAATTGAAGAGGCGTCGGAAGGCCGTATTAAATTTGAAATTTTTCCCGCCATGTCTCTGGGGGGCAAGCCACCTGAGCTCTATCGGCAAGTGCGCGATGGTGCGGCGGATATCGTCTGGACCCTCCTCGGTTACACCCCCGGAGTTTTCCCACGGGCGGAAGTGTTTGAACTGCCGTCAATTCATGTCGGTTCGGCCAAACAAACCAATCAGGCGATCATGCAGTCCTGGGATCTGATCAAAGAAGACTTCGAAGATATTCATCCCCTGCTCGTTCACGTTCACGCCGGAAACGCCATCCATCTGACGACGCCGTTGAACCTCTACGAAGGCGCAACGATGGAGGGGTTAAAGCTACGAACTCCGTCACGCACCGGCGCGTGGTTGATCGAAGAACTCGGTGCGGAACCCGTCGGAATGCCCGTCCCGGCCCTGCCGCAGGCACTCGCAAAAGGCACAGTTGACGGCGCATTGGTTCCGTTCGAAATCATGCCGCCACTGAAACTGCATGAGCTGACCACCATGTCCGTCGAGGGCCGCAATAAAGAACGGTTTGGCACCTCGGTTTTCCTCTATGCGATGAACCAAGACAGTTACAATTCCCTGCCTGACGATCTGAAAAAGATCATTGACGATGCCTCTGATCGCGATTTTTCTATCGCGATGGGCGAAGCATGGGACGCTGCGGAATTCACCGGCAAAAGCCTTCAACACCAGACGGGCGGCGAAATTGTTCGTCTCAACAACAAGGAAACAGCGGCGATTACCGAAATGGGCGAGAAACTCGTCGCGCGCTGGATCAAGGAAGTCGATACCAAAGGCATCAAAGGCGAGTCCCTTGCAAAATGGGCTCGAGCCGCTGTTCAGAAATACACATCTGAATAACAGCGAGCACGCTCACAACGTTACACCCGGGCCTTTCGCAAAGGCTCGGGTTTTTTGTGCCATCGCGCTACTGCACTCCGGCGGCCTCTAGTCGCGCAACCGCTGCGACAGCCCGCTCATCCCCAAGGGCGGCGGCGCGTCGATACCAACTCAGCGCCTCACTGAGATCCTGCACACCCCCTGCGCCCTCTTCCAAGGATGCGCCGAGATTGACCTGCGCGTTCCGAACCCCGCGCTCGGCTGCAATCCGGTATAGCCGAACGGCTTCGGACGGGTTCTGCTCAACCCCTGTCCCCAGATCATATGCGTAGCCAAGACTATCAAAGGCGGGTGCGTAATTCTGTGCAGCCGCCTTGTTCAACCAAGCAATCGCCATCGCTTCATCCTTGGCGACCCCAACACCGCTGAGCAATTTCAGCGCGTAATTGAACTGCCCTGCTGCATCGCCCTGCTCCGCCCCTTTGCGATACCACTGGACCGCTTGCTCCGGATTTTGGGGCGTTCCAATCCCGACATCATACGCGTAGCCAAGATTAGTTTGC
>CAZJWF010000011.1:0-43012 GCA_964549375.1 uncultured Neomegalonema sp. | reverse complement strand
AAGCACACGATATGGATATGACGTCCCTGAAGCTTCAGGAATTGAAAGATAAATCCCCAACGGCTCTTCTAGAATTCGCAGAAGAGCTTGAGGTGGAAAATGCGAGCACCTTGCGTAAACAAGATATGATGTTCGCAATACTAAAAGAACTCGCGGAACGGGACGTTGAAATTGTCGGCGTTGGGGTAATGGAGGTTCTTCAGGATGGGTTTGGTTTTCTTCGCTCTCCTGATGCGAATTACTTGCCGGGCCCAGACGATATTTACGTTAGCCCTAATCAAATTAGAAAATTTTCTTTACGTACAGGGGATACGGTTGAAGGCCTTATTCGCTCCCCAAAGGATGGTGAACGCTATTTTGCCCTTCTGAAAGTTAGTACGATCAACTTCGAAGACCCTGATCGTGCGGGACATAAAGTTCACTTCGACAATCTGACGCCGCTTTACCCCGACGAAAAGCTCAAGCTCGAAATCGAAGACCCAACAATCAAAGATCGCAGCGCCCGGATCATCGAAATTGTTGCGCCGATTGGTAAAGGTCAACGTGCTCTGATCGTCGCGCCGCCCCGGACGGGTAAAACTGTCCTTCTACAAAACATCGCGCAATCCATCGCGGCGAACCATCCTGAAGTTTATCTTCTCGTGTTGCTGATTGACGAGCGCCCTGAAGAAGTCACCGATATGCAACGGACGGTGAATGGCGAGGTTATTTCCTCAACCTTTGATGAACCGGCCACTCGGCACGTTCAAGTCACTGAAATGGTGATCGAAAAAGCTAAGCGCCTTGTTGAACATGGCAGGGATGTCGTGATTTTGTTGGACTCAATCACTCGTCTTGGCCGCGCCTATAACACTGTGGTCCCCTCTTCCGGTAAGGTTCTGACGGGTGGTGTCGATGCGAACGCTCTACAGCGACCTAAGCGGTTCTTTGGTGCAGCGCGGAATATCGAGGAAGGCGGTTCTCTATCCATTATCGCGACTGCGTTGATTGAAACCGGTAGCCGCATGGATGAAGTGATCTTTGAAGAATTCAAGGGCACGGGTAACTCCGAACTCGTCCTTGACCGTAAGATTGCAGATAAACGTGTCTTCCCGGCGATTGATATTCTGCGTTCTGGTACGCGGAAAGAGGAGTTGCTGGTCGATAAGGCAATTCTGACCAAAATGTTCATGCTACGCCGGATCCTCAATCCGATGGGTACCATCGATGCGATGGAATTCCTGCTTGATAAGCTCAAAAAGACGAAGTCGAACGACGAATTCTACGACTCAATGAATTCGTAACGGGATGAGCCAGACTGACACCATATTCGCTCTCGCCTCGGCGCGAGGGAGAGCGGGTGTTGCCGTTATTCGTATCTCTGGTCCTCATAGCGATCATGCGCTTAGCGAGCTGACAGGGCATCGCGCCCTCCCCTCACCGCGAAAAACGGCTGTCCGTCGGCTAATTGACCCATCGGATCAGATGACACTTGATGAGGCGCTTGCTATCCGATTTGCCGCAGGCGCGAGTTTCACGGGCGAGTCCGGCGCCGAAATTCACTGTCATGGCGGACCAGCAGTAGTAGCAGCTATTCTCAAAAGTCTGGGTGACCTACCTGATTTGCGTATGGCGGAACCTGGAGAGTTTACCCGGCGCGCTTTTGATCACGGGCGACTTGATCTAATTCAGATTGAAGGTCTCGCCGACCTTATCAGTGCGGAGACGGAAGCACAGCGCCGCGCCGCCCTTAGACACGCGGATGGGGCGTTGGGCCGGCAGATTAAAGAATGGTCGTCCGGTCTGACCAAATCATGTGCGCTACTCGAGGCGACAATCGACTTTGCGGACGAAGATATCCCTGACAGCACATTTGATGCTTTGGTGGCACAAGTGTTTCACGTGAAACAATCCATCGAGGATTTACTGTCCAACGCAACATTCGCCGAACGATATCAAGAAGGCTGGCGCATTGCTTTGATTGGATCGCCGAATGCAGGAAAATCCAGTCTTATTAACGCATTAGCTCACCGAGAGATAGCGATTACATCACCTGTTGCGGGGACAACGCGGGACGCCATAGAGGTGTTGCTGGACCTAAAGGGATACCCGGTCACCTTAATAGACACGGCTGGAATGCGCGAAACGCAAGACCTTATCGAGATTGAAGGCGTCGAACGTGCCGAGAAGAACGCCAGCACTGCCGACCTGCGTATCGCACTATCTGCGCATGATGCGCCGCTGACCGATAAGGTGACGGCAGTGCTTCAGCCCGGTGATCTGTCTATCTGGAACAAGTCGGATATCTCTGGCGCTCCGACCAGCGAGCTGGAGATTTCGGCAAAAACTGGTGTCGGCCTTGGTGATTTGATCGAAGAAATATCTAGCCGTTTGAACTTTGCAGATCCCTCCAATTCAAGCGCCCTGCTCCGGGAACGCCACGATGCGGCATTGCGGCAAGCGCTAACTCGGTTGCGGGAATTTGCTGACCTTGCCGAAGCTCCTGACTCTCCTGTAAGAGACAACCCAGAAATTGCTGCAGAACATCTGCGCCTCGCGCGGGCTTCGTTGGGCACAATAACCGGAGATGTTGGGGTCGAGCGATTGCTCGATGTCATCTTCTCAGAATTCTGTTTGGGTAAGTAGCGGCGATCTCGCGGATGCTGCGGTATGAGACGGGTGTGTTTCACGTGAAACATTTCGATTATGATGTTCTGGTGATCGGTGGTGGACATGCCGGCAGTGACGCTGCATTGGCTGCTGCACGTATGGGCGCGAAAACGGCTCTGATCACCCATCGAAAAGATCGTATTGGCGAGATGTCGTGCAATCCCGCTATTGGCGGCCTTGGCAAAGGTCATTTGGTCAGGGAGATTGACGCGCTTGACGGGGCGATGGCGCGTGTTGCTGATGCGGCTGGGATTCAGTTTCGGATGCTGAATTTGCGGAAAGGCCCTGCGGTTCAAGGGCCGCGTGCTCAATCTGATCGGGCGCTCTATCGCAACGCGATGCAGGCCGAATTCGAACGGTCGACGGTGGTGATACTGGAAACGGAAGCGCGCGATTTGCTGTTGGACGGCACGCGCGTCACCGGCGTAATGACCGGAAACGGGCCAGTCCATGCCGGTGCTGTGATCCTGACGACCGGCACGTTTCTTAATGGCTTGATGCATATCGGAGATGATCGAACCGAAGGTGGGCGTGTGGGCGATCCACCAGCAAAAGCGATGGCGGACCGCCTTTATGCGCTTGGCTTGCCGATGGGACGTTTGAAGACAGGAACGCCCGCGCGGCTGGATGGTCGGACGATTGATTATACCCAACTGGAGGAACAGCCCGGTGACGACACACCGGTACCGTTCTCCTTCATGACTGACCGGATCAAGACGCCGCAGGTTTCTTGCTATATTACGCGAACGACGGAAGCAACGCATAAAATTATTGAAGAAAATCTCGATAAATCAGCGCTTTACGGTGGAAAGATTGAAGGCGTTGGTCCGCGGTATTGTCCATCTATCGAAGATAAGATTGTTCGCTTTGCTGAAAAAGATAGCCATCAAATCTTTCTGGAGCCGGAAGGTCTGAACGATCCCACCGTCTATCCGAATGGGATCTCAACTTCTTTGCCGGTGGATGTTCAACGGGCATTTATCGCGGCGATCCCTGGTCTAGAGAATGTCGCGATCATGCAACCCGGTTACGCCATCGAGTATGATTACGTCGATCCTCGCGCCCTCGATCCAACGCTTGCGCTGAAAGCCTTGGACGGCCTTTTCCTCGCGGGTCAGATCAATGGCACCACTGGATATGAGGAAGCAGCGGCGCAGGGTTTGATGGCAGGCTTGAATGCAGCAGCGTATGTAGCGGATTCGCCTGAAGTGATCGTCAGCCGCGCCGAAGGTTATATAGGGGTGATGATCGACGACCTTGTCACGAAGGGTGTTGCGGAACCGTATCGCATGTTTACTTCGCGCGCTGAATACCGCTTGAGCCTACGCGCCGATAATGCAGATCAGCGTTTAACGCCACTGGGCGAACGTGTTGGCTGTATAAGCCGTGACCGAGCCGCGATGTTTCACGTGAAACAATCTGAACTCGATGCTGGACGTGCGCGATTGGAGGCTCTTTCAGTGACGCCGAAAGAAGCGTTGGCAGCAGGCCTACAGCTTAATCAGGATGGTCGGCGGCGCTCGGCGTTCGAATTGCTTGGGTACCGAGATGTGACTCCAGAAACTGTCCGGTCTATTTGGCCGGAAACAGAAGAGATATCAGATAAGACGATCCGACAGCTTGCGATTGACGCAATGTATGCCTCTTATCTCGATCGTCAGGCTGCTGATATTGCTGCGTTCGAGCGGGATGAAGCGCTTCTGTTACCAAAAGAGCTGAACTACGCGGCGGTACATGGGCTTTCAACAGAACTACAAACGAAACTGACCGATACCCAACCACGCACACTTGGACAGGCGTCTAGAATTGACGGAATGACACCGGCGGCACTCACAGCACTGCTTGGCCACGTTAAACGAGACGCGCGGGCGAGGGCATGAGCCGAGAGACATTTGCGGTTCAAACGAATGTTTCACGTGAAACACTCGACCGATTGCAGGTCTATGCTGATCGTTTAATGAAATGGAATAGGGCGATAAACCTCGTCGCGAAGCCGACGCTCAATCACGTCTGGACTCGCCACTTTCTCGATTCTGCTCAGCTTCTCGATCATGTGCCATCGAAGGCTCAGACATGGATTGATTTGGGGTCGGGTGCGGGGTTTCCGGGTCTCGTGATAGCAATCCTTCGGCCAGATATTTCAGTTACGCTTGTAGAAAGTGATCAGCGTAAATCTGTGTTTCTGAACGAAGTAGCACGGGCGACAGAAACAGAAGTTACCATTCTTTGTCAAAGGGCGGAAGATATTGACTTAAAAGCGAATATCGTATCAGCACGGGCGCTTTCGTCGTTGTCTCAATTACTCCATCTTGCTGACCCTCTGCTACTGCCAGACGGTGTTTGCCTCTTTCTGAAAGGCGAGAATGTCGAGAACGAATTGACCGAAGCGAATCGCCTCTGGCATATAGATCACGAACAATATGACAGCCGCGTTGATCTGCGCGGAACGCTGTTATCGGTCACTGATTTTCACCGGAGAACCGGCGCATGACGAACCATCAAGGCATACGGATTCTCGCGGTTGCAAATCAAAAAGGCGGCGTCGGTAAAACCACGACGGCCGTTAATTTGGGAACAGCATTGGCGGCGGTTGGCAAAAAGGTGCTGCTGATTGATCTGGATGCTCAGGGAAATGCGAGCACTGGTTTGGGAGTGTACGCGGATAACCGCGAGTTCACGAGTTATCATGTGCTGCTTGGCGAGATTGATTTGGCCGGTGCCATCGTACCAACATCGATCAAAGGCATGGACTTGTGTCCCGCATCTGAAGACTTGTCAGGTGCTGATCTCGATCTGTCAGAACTGCCGCGCCGTCCCCATCGTTTGGCCGATGCGCTCACGGCGGGGGCGAAGCCGGTTCATGACCAGTACGATTATGTTCTGATTGACTGTCCACCATCACTTAGCGTCGTGACCATCAACGCGATGGTCGCCTCGACAGGAATTGTCGTTCCCTTGCAGTGCGAGTTCTATGCGCTTGAAGGTTTGAGCCAGTTGATCAAAACGGTTCGGCGCGTGAAATCCACGTTGAATCCTTCTTTGGATATTCAAGGCGTGGTGCTCACTATGTATGATGCGCGAAATAACCTTTCTGCCCAAGTTGCGGAAGACGTTCGCGAAAATCTGGGTGATGTTGTTTACGAAACCAAGATACCGCGCAATGTGCGGATTTCTGAAGCTCCGTCGCATGGAAAGCCAGCCTTGCTGTACGACCATTCATGCGCCGGCAGCCAAGCTTATATTCAGTTAGCGAGCGAGCTGTTACAGCGCGAGCATGATGCGCTGGCAGCTTAAAGGGGAGTGTCGAGATGAATGAAGTCGTGCGTTCGCGGAAACAATTAGGACGCGGCCTGTCCTCGCTTCTCGCTGATGACCCTCAGGATGAAGTCAAGCAAAGCGTTCTGTCGCCCGGATCGACGGCGGTTGCTCCGATTTCCCATTTGGAGGCGAACCCGGACCAACCGAGGAAAACCTTCGATGAGGAAGACCTCAGCTCGCTGGCCGCATCAATTAAAGAAAAAGGGCTACTTCAACCGATCTTAGTCCGACATAACCCACGAAATCCGGACGGATATGAGATTATCGCTGGTGAACGACGGTGGCGTGCGGCTCAACGGGCGTCACTGCATGACGTGCCGATCATTGTGCGCGATTTCTCGGATGCCGAGGCACTCGAAGTTGCGATCATCGAGAACGTTCAACGGGCTGACCTCAACGCGGTGGAAGAGGCGGAAGGGTATGCTCATCTGATTGAGACATTCGATTACACCCAAGAAGATCTTGCAAAGGTCATCGGAAAGTCCCGCAGCCACATCGCCAATATGATGCGTTTGCTCAAACTGCCTGAAGGTGCGTTGAGATATCTGAGAAATGGGGATTTGACAGCTGGGCACGCACGAGCGTTGATCGGGAAAAGGGATGCGGAGGCAATGGCGGATGACATTGTCAAACGGGGCCTAACCGTTCGCGACACTGAACGTTTGGCAGGGGGAGCGACAAAAACTGCCAAAAAGAAAAAGAACGCCGTCGCGACGGTCCCGACGGATGCAAACACGGCGGCATTGGAGGCTGATCTTGGTGCGGCCATCGGTGCAAAAGTAACAATCGAGCATATGGGGAAGGGCGGTCATCTCACGATCAGCTACAAGGATCTTGAGCAACTCGATTCAATCTGCGAGCGTCTCGGTCTCTAAGGGCAGAGTGATCTGAAAACTCGTGCCGGGTTTGTTGATCTCCAACAAGTGGACATCTCCACCGAAAGTCCGCACAATCGCGCGGCTGATCGCAAGCCCGAGACCGGCACCTTTTTCGGCGGTGGTGTTCGAGCCTCTGGCGAATTTGTCGAATATCCGGGTGCGATCCTCTTCAGCGATGCCGGTCCCATTATCCGTGACGGTTACGACGTAATTGGCTTCGGTGATTTCAGACAAAATGGTGATTTTGGGATTGTCGGCATCATTATATTTCAGGGCGTTTGAAATAATATTGATAAAAACCTGCGTTAAACGGTCATAATTTGCAAGTATTGAGATTGGTTGGTCGACAAATTTCTCCTGAATGGCGGCATTTGATGAAACAGCAATGCCGCGACATGCATCAATTGCGCGGATTAACGCTGCTTGCGGGTCGATTTTTGTAATAGGAAAATCTTGACCTCGTTCAATTGAACCAATATCCAAAATTTCATCAAGTAAGTGAGTTAATCTAATACTTTCATTGTTTATAATATTCAAAAAATATTGCGACTTTCCTTTTTCTAAATCGCAATCTTCGGATAGAATTTCCGAAAATGATCGAATTGATGTCATTGGTGTTCGGAGCTCGTGGCTGACTTGACTAAGAAATTCATCTTTTTCTGCGTCAATTTGAACCAATCTCTCGTTTGCGATTTTTAATTTGGACGCTGTTTCTTCTAATTCGCGCGAGTTTCGCTCCAACCGGTTTGAATACTCCATTAGCCGAGCGGTCTCATCAGCGATCTTCACCAACTCATCCAAGCTGATCCGTTCACCGCCCGCCACGCGAGAGATCATTGCCCGTGCAGAGGCCGCACCCACGCTTGCCGCCATCCGCCGCTCCAGATGGTTGATGAAGGCGTCATCCGGTTCGGGAAATTCCGTTGGTTGACCATCATCACGGGCATAGCTTTGAAAAATCCGATAGGCTTCGTTCGGCCCCACAATCCGCTGAGTCAAATTAAAAAGGGCATCGGCAGAGGCCGTCCGCCCCACGAGCTGTTGCCCGCTTTCAGCATTGGTCCGGAATACATCGACAAAAAGAGCGCTTTGTAATTGTTCTAAGGGGACGAGGTCACGGCTTAGCGAACCTAAGATAAAGAAGGTCACATTGGCCCCCATGCTCCAAAAGAGAGCATGCATCAAAGGATCCGTGCTTTCCGACCCGAACAGAGCGCCAGGACGTAATGCCAGAATACCAAAGGGGCCGTTTTTTGCTAGTTCTTGCCACCAACTGATTTCTGCCAGCAAACCCGGAAGCAATAGAGTATAAGCCCAGATCGCAAAGCCGACGCCTAATCCGAGCAAGGCACCTCGGCGGTTTGCCCGTGGCCAGAAAAGCGCGCCGATCATTGCGGGCATGACCTGCGCAACGCCGGCAAAGGCAACAAGGCCGATAGACGCTAGTCCGGCGGCTTGAGGCCCGAACTCCAGATATAAAAAACCAACGAGTAAAATACCGCAGATTGCCACGCGTCGTGTTTTCAGCAAGAATTTCCGCAGGTCTCCGCCACTGCCTGAAAAAGCGGTTCGTCGTAGAACCAGTGGCATGACGATATGATTCGAGATCATCGTCGACAGCGCGATGCAAGACACGATCACCATTGATGTCGCAGATGAAAACCCGCCCAAGAACGCTAGGAGCGCAATGTCATCCCGGCCTGCAGCAATCGGCATGGTCAAAACAAACATGTCCGGGTTTGAACCAGAGGGCAGGGTGGTCGCGCCCACCGCGGCGATGGGCAAGATGAACAGGCTCATCAACAATAGATAAAAAGGAAACAACCAGGCCGCAGTGAACAGATGCTTTTCATCGACATTTTCGACTACCGTCACCTGAAATTGGCGAGGCAGGCACAGGACTGCTGCCCCGGAAAGGAAGATCAAACCAATCCAGCGAACGCCGAACCCATCTTGTGGCGGCGGCATTGTCTCTGCAATGCGTTTGAAGATGTCTTGCGGCCCATCGGCGACATGGTAGACGGCGATAATTCCAACGCCGATCAATGCTACCAGCTTCACAATCGCTTCGACCGCAATGGCAGCGACAACGCCGTAGTGCCGTTCATTGGCGTCGATGCTCCGCGTGCCGAAAAGGATGGTGAAAAGCGCTAAACCGACAGCAACCCAGAAGGCGGTCAGCGGCGCAGAAGCGGCGAAGTCTGGCGCGCCGCCGATCACATGAAAGCTGGTTGTAATTGCCTTAAGTTGCAACGCGATATAAGGCGCAGCCCCTGCGACCGCGATGAGAGTAACAAGCGCCGCGATCGTGTCGCTTTTGCCGTATCGAGAGGAGATAAAATCCGCGATTGACGTGATGTTGTTCTCGCGGCGGATCCGCAAAAGTTTCCGCAGAATCCCGTAAAATCCTAAAAAGACAAGTGTTGGCCCGATATAGATCGTGGCAAATTCCAATCCGTTCCGCGCGGCTGATCCAACTGCCCCGTAAAATGTCCAGCTCGTGCAATAGACTGAGATCGACAGCGTGTAGACGACAGGCGATGTCAACCACCCCGGACGGCCTGCACGATCACTGATAAAGGCCACGAGGAAAAGGATCACCGCATAACCCAGCGCCGCCAGAATAACGATGTTCAGCGAGCTCATTCAGCCCTGCTTTTCAGATCGGGCGAGTCGGCGAGATAAAATCGCCGCCACAAGGATCAAACCGAGCCAGACGACAAAAAGATAGATCAGGATTGTGGGCGCCCCGAACAGGGTCCCCTCAGTTGCAAAAAAACCGATGATCGGAGGGGTCAGCAAAACAAATCCGAGGATGGGCGCAACGATGGCCATGTCGTGCAAACGACGGGAGGGCAGCGACGGCATTCTAGTGACCCGACCCAAGGCGCAGCACTTCGCTCACGATTTCCGCGTTGGCAAATGGCTTCGTAATGAAAGCATCAGCCCCCAAGTCATCGGCTGTTTTCCTGTCCTGTAGCTGGCCTTTCGCCGTGAGAATGAGAACAGGAATTTGCTGCAAACTTTCATCGGCGCGAATGGTCTTGAGCACATCAAAGCCATTGAGCGATGGCAACATGACATCAAGGATCATCACGTCGGGGCGTTCCGAGCGAACCGCCTGCAGCGCTTGCTCGCCATCACTTGCATGACGCACATGGCAGTCTGCACGCTCCAGAATAAACCGCAGCGATTCCGCTATGTTTTGCTCATCTTCTGCGACCAAAACCTTAATAGACACGGTCTCTCCATTTCTTCTTGCCGCGAGGTTCGCGAGTTCATCGCTAGAAGTCAAACCTCTCAAGGCACTCTCACAGACGGTTCCTGTCGGTGACTACATCCTTCGCGTGGGCAAAGTAGGCAGGTTGGGCCGACGGGTTCGGCTTTGGCGGCGGAAGATAAATCCAGACCGTCGGAGTACACAAGCCGATCCGCATTCAGCGCATCACATGCCAACATCAACGCATAACTGGGTAGGGTCTGGCCAAATCCGCTGGGGGCAGGTCGGGTTGCGCGGGCAAGAATGAAAAAGCGATCCCCGTTTGGAAACTCTGCGAGTTGTCGGTGCCGGACGTCGGGCGTTTGCATGGCCGCATAAACAGCCCATAGTGGACACGCGCCGCCAAAGCGCGGAATTGGCAGACGCGGCAGAGGAAACCGCTTTGTCAGATACCCGGCTGCATTCGCCCGAAGAAAGGCAAAGGGAACGCCCTCTGAGCCAGGGCGGCGCAGGCTTGTAAACCGGTGGCAAAGTTGTTCCGGCGACGTATCAAATACCATCGCGAGCGTATCAATATCGTATCTGAGTCTCTCGGCGGACTCGTGGAAACTTTCGTAAGGCATCAATAGCGCAGCCGCTGCATACGCAAACAGGTTCCGCCGAGCCCGATCGCGTGCCTCATCGCTCGTCAGACCACCTGCACTCTTGATTTGCGCCTCGATGACATCCGGGATTGCTGCTTGGGCGATATGCCGTGCAAGTTCAAACCGTTCGGTTGCGCGCGAAACGCCTGTTGCCAATGTCAGAGTGGTGCCACTGAAATGCGTGACTCGATGTGCGCCCTTGGGTAGCTCATCGATTGGCACACGTTGCAACTCAATCCCCAGCGAGCTCAGCTTTTCTTCTAGTTCATGGGTCATGAGCGACCCGCCAATCTTCATCGAGATCCGGAGTGTGTCGATAGCCTCTTCTATCTGCTCAAAATAATTTTGATGTTCGAACAGAAATTCGTCGACTTCCTCTGGCGCGGTCAGTGAAGTCCCCGGCTGCGCGTTACGTTCGAAAAACCCCGCAAGAGACTGGGCGACGGTCGCGAGGCGCGTTGCTTCTTCAGATAGGATGCCATCGAACCGGTCTCGTTGATCTGGCGGAATGTCGCCTCCATCACCGTAGATGGTCGTGACCGACCGAATGGCCGTTGAGGCGTTGAGCATCTCATGAATAGATTCGCTCAAGACCGGATCATGATTGAGGCGATCTGAAAACGCGGCAATCAATCCTTGGTCCCGCTGTCCTGCCCGGTGCAAGGCAATCAACGCCCGCGCCCAGTTCTCGTGCCGTGCGATAAGTGTCCGGCATTCGCTGTGATCAAGGGATAAGCTAGCAACGGCCGGGTCAGATGAAACTTGCTCCAGTTCCGCCAGCAACTTGCGTTCGGACTCGCCATCCAACGCTCCCGAATCAATTTCGAGAACAGTGGAAATATCGCGTAACCTCTGTCCCTTTAACCGACGCCGATCATGCTCGACGAGGTTGATATAGGAGACGGATACGCCCATCGCGCTAGCGAGCGCGGTTTGGGTCATGCCCATTTTCAATCTAGCGTTTCTGACGATGTGGCCGATTGGCGTATCGGGCATGTCGTAACCCCTTGTTAACCTGTCCATTTCTCAGGAGAAGTAAAAAATTGACGGAAATCACTTTAATGCGCGTTAATTTTTTACAAAAATAGCGTGAAGTTACAATAGGTTATTGCAAGTTTGACAAACTTGCGGTAACTGAACGCTTGATGTGCTCGTCGCGCTACGGCGTTATCATTGCGCATCGGGTACACATGAAGTCTTCGGGAGGATAAAAGACCATGAGCCTCATAAAATCTAAACTCGACCGCCGCAGCGTGCTGAAAGGATCAGCAGCTGCTGGTTTTGCCGCGCCCATGTTCTTCAACGGACATGTGTGGGCGGACGACCACGGCTATTTGAACGCGCCGAAAGGCAGCGCTGTCACGCTTGGTTTCAACGTTCCCCAATCCGGTCCTTATGCCGATGAGGGTTCGGACGAACTGCGCGCCTACAAACTGGCCGTCAAGCACCTCAATGGTGAAGGCGACGGCGGTATGATGAACACGTTCTCTTCCAAAGCGCTGACCGGTAGCGGCATCCTTGGAAAAAAAGTCGAGTACGTAACAGGCGACACTCAGACAAAATCAGATGCTGCTCGCGCGTCGGCAAAGTCGATGATCGAGAAAGACGGCGTCATCATGGTGACGGGCGGCTCGTCCTCCGGTGTTGCCGTGGCCGTGCAGGCTCTGTGTCAGGAAGCTGGCATCATCTTCATGGCAGGCCTGACCCACTCGAACGACACCACCGGTAAAGACAGGAAAGCCAACGGCTTCCGTCACTTCTTCAACTCTTACATGTCCGGTGCTGCACTCGCACCAGTGTTGGGCGGTGCCTACGGTAAAGACCGTAAGGCTTATCACCTAACGGCTGACTACAACTGGGGTTACACGACCGAGGAAGCCGTGACCCAGGCAACCGAATCCATGGGTTGGGAGACCGTCAACACGGTCAAAACTCCGCTCAAGGAAACGGACTTCTCCGCTTACATCGCGCCGGTTCTGCAATCCGACGCTGACGTTCTGGTTCTGAACCACTACGGCGGCAACATGATCAACTCGCTGACAAACGCGGTTCAGTTTGGCCTGCGCGACAAGGAAGTGAACGGCAAGAACTTCGAAATCATCGTTCCGCTTTACTCGCGTCTGATGGCGAAGGGTGCTGGCGCAAACGTTAAGGGCATCTTCGGTTCGACAAACTGGCACTGGTCGCTAACCGACGATGGATCGAAAGCCTTCGTCAAGTCCTTCGGCGAAGAGTATGGCTTCCCGCCATCGCAAGCGGCGCACACCACGTACGTTCAGACCCTGCTTTATGCAGATGCATGTGAGCGCGCTGGCACCTTCAACCCATGTGGCGTTGTTGCAGCCCTTGAAGACTTCGAGTTCGATGGTCTCGGAAACGGTAAGACCCTTTACCGCGGTGAGGACCACCAGTGCTTCAAGGACGTTCTGGTTGTGAAGGGTAAAGAAAACCCAGACTCACAATTCGACTTGCTCGAAGTTGTTGAAGTTACACCAGTCGAACAAGTGATGTATCAGCCTGATCACCCACAGATGGGCGGTGAGGCAGCTTCACTGGGTTCCTGTAACACCGGCGCTTGATCCTCTGATCAACCTAATAGAGGCGGGCAGCTTTCGGGCTGCCCGCTTTTCTAAACGGTCTACGCTCAACGTGGATTTCAAAAAAATAGATGCAGGGCGGGGACCATGGAAGCCATCTTACTGCAACTGCTCAACGGGTTAGACAAGGGCTCGGCCTATGCTCTGATCGCGTTGGGTCTGACGCTGATTTTTGGAACGCTTGGCGTCGTGAACTTCGCACACGGTGCCTTGTTTATGATCGGTGCGTTTTGCGCCGTGGTGGTGCAGCGACTGCTGAACTTGTCGCATCAGGTTGTTGACGAAACACGCACTGATTTTCTCGGAAATCCGCTGAAAGTTGATATCCCCTATCTCCATGACATTTTCGGCCCGGAGTTTGGTGGGACGTTGATCGACTGGTCGGTGCCGCTGGCTTTGCTGTTTTCCATTCCCGTGATGCTCTTTGTCGGTTTTGCGATGGAGCGGGGCCTCATCAAGCACTTTTATAAGCGTCCGCACGCCGATCAGATCCTCGTCACCTTTGGTCTCGCCATTGTACTTCAGGAGATCGTCAAACACTTTTTCGGCGCCAACCCGATTCAGACAGCGGCACCAGATGCCTTTACCGGATCGCTCGATCTTGGGACGTTTTTCGGTTTTGATCCCAATACAATTATCTACCCGTACTGGCGCTTGATATACTTCGCGTTTGCGCTGTTGATTATTGGAGCAGTTTTCGCCTTTCTGCGGTTCACGACGTTCGGAATGGTAATCCGAGCGGGGATGGCTGATCGCGAGACCGTCGGCCTTCTAGGAATTGATATTGATCGCCGCTTCACTCTCATGTTCGCAATAGCAGCCTGTGTTGCTGGGCTCGCGGGGGTCATGTACGCGCCGATCAACGCACCCAATTATCACATGGGAATGGACTTTCTCGTCCTGAGCTTCGTCGTCGTGGTTGTGGGCGGAATGGGCAGTCTCCCTGGCGCTGTCCTGTCGGGATTCCTGCTTGGTATCTTGCAGAGTTTTGCATCCATGACCGAGGTCATCGAGTATCTGCCCGGCATCAACCAGGTCATCATTTATCTGGTGGCGATCATTATTTTGCTGACGCGTCCTCGCGGCCTGATGGGTCGCCGTGGTGTGATGGAGGACTGATCCCGTGTTTGGACTTAAAATAAGCGACACCGTGCTGTTTCTATTTGTGACGGCACTGGTTCTTCTGGCACCGATCCTGCTCAATCCGTTCCCCGAGAGCTCCAACCTCGCGCAATTTAACGCAGGTTATCCTGACCTGATGCAGCGATTTGTCATCTTCGGGATCTTCGCAATCGGTTTCAACATCCTGTTCGGTCTAACGGGCTACCTTTCATTCGGACACGCCGCCTTTCTGGGCGTCGGCTCTTACGCCGCGATCTGGATGATGAAGCTGCTGACGATGAACGTCATCCCGGCGATCATCCTGTCCGTCATCGTCGCGGGGCTGTTCAGCCTTGTGGTGGGATATATTTCCCTGCGGCGCTCAGGCATCTACTTCTCGATCTTGACGCTGGCCTTCGCTGAGATGTCCTTCGCGCTTGCCTATTCGGTGCTGACCCCGATTACGGGTGGGGAGACTGGATTGCAGCCTAAGATCAGCGATCCGCGCATTCTTGATGCCGCGCTTGCTGAGGGGGAAAATCCCCAAGCCAATCTCTTCGGCTTGACCATGCGGGAGTCGTATATCTGGGAATACGGGGACTGGGCCTTCAATTTTAATGCCGGTTATTACATTGCGGGCATCTGCATGTTGATCGTCTTCTACCTGTCGATCCGGATTTTCCGCTCCCCCTTCGGCATGATGCTGCGCGCAGTAAAGTCCAATCAACAGCGGATGAACTATACGGGCCTCAACACGCGGCCTTATACGCTGGCGGCGTTTGTCATCTCTGGCATGTACGCTGGTCTCGCCGGTGGCCTGCTGGTCGCGATGGATACGCAAGCTGGTCCGGAGCGCATGTTCTGGACCGCATCCGGTGAAGTCGTTCTGATGACTATTCTCGGCGGCGTCGGTACGTTGATCGGGCCGATCTTGGGCGCGGGTTTCATCAAGTACATGGAAAACATTCTCTCCAAAATTAACGAGGCCGTTCTTACGGGATGGTTTGAGTTTTTGCCGCAGGGTGTTGCCGATGGTATCGTTAGTGTCATCGCCCTTTTCGTTGGGAAGGGTTGGCATCTGACTCTCGGGCTGATCTTTATGCTTGTCGTGATTTTCTTCCCCGGCGGGATCGTCTCGGTCTTCCGGGGAATATTTGATTTCTTCACGGGTCGAAACCGGCGCAAGCCCGATCCTTCCGTAACAGCAGCGGAGTAGGGGGCAGGGATGGCTATTCTTCAAGTCCGCAATGTCAACAAACGCTTTGGCGGTTTGCAGGCACTTAACGATGTGAACCTGTCCGTCGAGCAGGGCGACGTTCACGCGATCATCGGCCCGAACGGTGCCGGCAAATCAACGCTGTTGAACTGTTTCGTTGGCCGGTTGGCGCCCGATACCGGCACCGTGATGTTTGACGGTAAGTCGTTGCTCGGCATCACGCCGCACGAAATCAATCAGGCGGGGGTATCGCGTGTTTTCCAGACGCCGGAAATCTTCACCGAGCTGACCGTTCTTGAGAACGTCCTGATCCCGACCTTCGCGAACCGGGACGGTTCCTTCAAAGTCAACTGGTGGCCGCGCGTCGACAGCGAAGCCGAGATCCGCGATCACGCGATGGGCGTTCTCGAAGAGATCGGTCTGGACAGTAAAAAAGACGTCATCGCCTCCTCGCTCTCGCGCGGTGACAAGCGGCGTCTTGAAATGGCGATGTGTCTTTCACAAGACCCAAAACTCTTGCTGCTAGATGAACCAACGGCTGGCATGTCGCGCGCAGATACAAACGCGACCATCGATCTGCTCAAGCGCATCGGCAAATCGCGCGGGATCACCAAAATCATTATTGAACACGACATGCATGTTGTCTTCTCCTTGGCCGACAAAATTGCCGTCTTGGCTCAGGGTGCGGTCATTGCGGAAGACGTGCCCGAAAATATTAAAACCGATCCTCGCGTGAAAGAGGCGTATCTCGGTGAGGAAGCCGTAGCATGAGCCAGACTGCCCCAACATCTGAAACCGCATCCCCCGGCTGGAATGACAGTGCCCAAGTTCATGGCACGAACGAATTCTTCGAAGCCAAAGACCTCAACTCCTACTACGGCGAAAGCTGGATCGTTCAAGGCGTTAGTCTGAAAATTCGTCGCGGCGAAGTCTTGGCTTTGCTGGGCCGAAATGGTGCGGGTAAAACGTCAACACTCCGCACCATTGCCCAGATTGGATCACCAGAACTGAAGTCCGGCGAGGTTTGGTTGGATGGCAAAGCCCTACACGAAATGAAATCGCATGAAGCAGCGGTTGCCGGTGTGGGTCTGGTCCCTGAAGATCGCCGCATCATTCCCGGCCTGACCGTTCAACAGAATCTTGAACTCGCGCAAATTGTTGAACCAAAGGGTTGGTCGATTGAACTGCTTTACGAGCGGTTTCCACGCTTGGCTGAACGCCGTAAACAAGAGGCGGTGACGTTGTCAGGAGGCGAACAGCAAATGTTGGCTGTTGCGCGGGCGATGGCGCGCGATGTGAAATTGCTTCTTCTTGATGAGCCCTACGAAGGTCTCGCACCGGTGATCGTTCAAGAGATTGAGCGGATCGTTCGTGAAATTAAAGAAGCGGGAATCACAACCATCATCGTTGAGCAAAATGCTGTCGCTGCCCTGAAACTTGCGGATCGTGCGGCCATTCTTGATACGGGCGAAATCGTCTTTGATGGATCGGCTCAGGAAGTCTTGGATAACGTGGAACTGCGTGAGAAATATCTTGCGATCTAGGCTGTGTTCGGTGAGGGCTTGTTGGGGGCAATGATGATGCTCCGTAGCAAATCTGAGACGTAGTATGTTCGTCGTTCGTCAGTCAGGTTGTCGATCCACTTCTGTTCTGCAGAAGCCTTAAGCGATGGCTGACCTGCGCGATATGGAATTGATTGCCGCGCTCGCCCGGCACAAACATTTCGCGCGCGCCGCTGACGAGTGCGGTATCTCTCAACCCGCTTTTTCCGCTCGTATCCGAAATCTTGAAACGGCGCTCGGCGTCCCCGTGGTTAAGCGTGGGAACAGATTTCTGGGATTCACGCCAGAAGGTGAGATCGTGCTCAAATGGGCGCGGCGCATGATCCTTGATGCGGACGGAATGCGACAGGAAGTTCAAGCGGCGAAAGGAGCGCTGATCGGGCGCTTGAGCATTGGTTCGGTGCCTACTGCTCTGACATATGCGGCGCGTGTTCCCGCACAGGTTCACCTCGCGCATCCCGGACTCGCCATCAACCTTCTATCCATGTCCTCCACCGATATTTTACGTGGTATTGAAGATTTTACTCTGGATGCTGGGGTCACATATCTGGACGATAAAGGTGTCAACGGTCTCAAGACCATTCCGCTTTACGACGAACATTATGTCTTGATGGTCCCTCCGGCGCTCGCCCCACGAAAAACCGGGACCGCAACGTGGAAAGAGGCGGCGGAAATTCCACTCTGCCTGCTGACATCGAACATGATGAACCGAACCATCATCGATGAAATCTTCGCTAGCGTCGGCTGCGCGCCCGAGCCTGTCATGGAAACCAATGCGTTTGTCGCCGCGCTGACTCAGCTCGCCAACGGATCACTGGCCACGATTGCCCCCGAACTCTTAGCGGAAACCCTGCCGATTGCCGAGGATACCGTCCGACTGCGGCTGGAACAGCCCGACGTCTCAAAATCTATCGGACTTGTCATGGCCGAACGCGAACCCCATCCGCCCGCCCTTCAGGCTTTTGCAGACGTTATCCAACAAATCGCGCGATAACTAAAACCGAACGTGCATTCGTGAAAAGCGATTTGCTGTGATCGTCAAGGTGTTGTCAGCGTCGTCGGATTATTGACCGAGCGGAGGCTGCTATGCCGTTGGATGACACGGGCGTCTGGAAAAAGGGCAAAGGCAAGGGGCGTCCGACCCCAAAAGGGCGTCAGGTTGATGCGGCTGCCCTCGCCGAGGTCAAGGCTCTGCTCGGTGATCAACCACGTCGGCGTGATCTTCTGATCGAATATCTCCATAAAATTCAGGATAAATACGGCCACCTCTCCGCCGCCCATCTCGCAGCACTGGCAGATGAGATGCGCCTCGCGATGGCCGAGGTTTACGAGGTTGCGACCTTCTACGCGCATTTTGATGTCGTGAAAGAGGGCGAGACCCCGCCGCCAGCGTTAACCATCCGCGTTTGCGATTCCTTGTCCTGCGAGCTGGCCGGGGCACAGGCTCTGAAGGCCGCTCTTGAAGACGGGCTTGATCCTGCTGAGGTTCGTGTCCTTCGCGCTCCTTGTATGGGTCGCTGCGATACCGCGCCCGTTCTCGAACTCGGTCACGCTCATATTGACAACGTCACACCGGAAAAGGTGAAGGCCGCGATTGCAGCGGGCGAAACCCACGCCCACATTCCCGACTATCAAGCCTTTGATGATTACGTCGCCAAGGGCGGCTACATGACCCTCAAAGAATTGCGCGGCGGCTCGAAGACGCCTGATCAAATGCAAGACGAGGTGCTGTCCTCCGGCCTGCGCGGTATGGGTGGCGCTGGCTTTCCGTCGGGTAAGAAATGGTCGTTCGTCCGCGCCGAAGCCGGCCCGCGCTATCTCGCTGTGAATGGTGATGAAGGCGAGCCGGGGACGTTTAAAGATCGCTACTTCCTCGAACGGGATCCGCATACATTCCTTGAGGGGATGTTGATTGCGGCTTGGGCTGTCGAAGCCGAAACAGCGTTCATCTACATGCGCGATGAATACCCCGCGATTCTTCATATCCTCGCGGATGAGATTACTAAACTGGAAAGTGCTGGGATAGTCGAACCGGGCTATATTGATCTGCGCCGAGGTGCTGGGGCTTATATCTGCGGTGAAGAAAGCGCGATGATCGAAAGCATCGAGGGCAAACGCGGCCTGCCTCGCCACCGCCCTCCTTACGTGGCGCAGGTCGGCGTCTTTGATCGTCCGACTTTGGTTCATAACATTGAGACACTGCACTGGGTGTGCCGCATCGCCCGCGAAGGTGCGGCGTGCTTCGGTGATCATGGCGTGAATAACCGCAAGGGCTTGCGGTCCTATTCTGTATCGGGTCGCGTGAAAGAACCCGGCGTGAAAATCTTGCCCGCTGGTTCTACGATCATGGATTTGATCGAAGCATCTGGCGGCATGTCTGAGGGTGAGTTCTACGCTTACCAACCCGGTGGTCCGTCGGCAGGTTTGCTGCCCGCTAGCATGAACGATATCCCCCTCGATTTTGATACATTGCAACCGCACGGATCGTTTATCGGTTCGGCGGCGGTCGTGGTTCTGTCTGATAAAGACCGCGCCCGCGATGCCGCGTTGAACATGTTGCGCTTCTTTGAGGATGAAAGCTGTGGCCAATGTACCCCGTGCCGCGTTGGTTGCGAGAAAGCTGTCAAACTGATGGAAGCGGACAAGTGGGACAGCACACTCCTGACCGACCTGTGCGAAACGATGGTCGATGCCTCGATCTGTGGTCTCGGTCAGGCGGCACCGAATCCGATCCTGCTGACGATGAAGCATTTCCCGGAGGAGATTTAAGATGGCTGTTTGTTCTTGGCTGTGTAAGCGCCCGCACGCGCCTGACTACTCAAATGTCGGCGTGCTCTGGTTCGCAGACGGTGTTGCCGGCTCGGTCGCTCGTTTATTTCTCCTGCCGATAGTTGTTTCGGCGTTTATGGAAACATCATCAGTTTGGGCGGCGGCGCTAGAACATTGCTATCGTGAAGGAAGTGCACCTGCTGGTGCAATAGAGGGGACTGAGGAACAACGACGTAATGCTGCTGGATACCGATCCACTTTATCCGGAACTCCGATCCTTTATCGGAGAGCCTGCGGTCTCGCCGATAATACCGATCTCACATATATTGAAGACATTGTTGCATCCACCGGATGTTCGCTAACTAGTGATTATGGTCTTGGGCAGTTGGCGTGGGTTAAACTTCCTCTTGAAGACCTTGAAGACCTTATTGGCGGTCAGAAATTTACGGAGGCTATGGACCAGTCTCCTGAATTCAATGAACAGCTTTGCAGTCTTGCCGAGAAAATTCCTCCTCCAAAGTTGGAGGGTCAAACTACGTTCGAACAAATACGAACTCTTAGAGTCATTAGAGCAATTGATGAACTGATCATGTCGGTGACTGATTCTCAAAGTAGTGGTACCGGAGATTAACGATGCCTGACGGAAACACTCTGTCCACAACGACCTTCACCCTCGACGGCAAAGAGGTCACGGCTAAACCCGGCGAGAGTATCTGGGAAGTTGCCAAGCGAACCGGCACCAAAATCCCGCATCTGTGTCACGCGGATGAACCCGGCTATCGCAGCGACGGAAACTGCCGCGCATGTATGGTCGAGATCGAAGGCGAACGCGTTCTTGCCGCGTCCTGTATCCGCACGCCATCTGAAGGCATGGTAGTCAACTCGGCCTCAGCCCGCGCGGAGAAGGCGCGCAAAGGCGTCATGGAATTGCTGGTTGCCGACCAACCAGATCGCGCAGATGCGCACGATTCTGCTTCGCATTTCTGGAACATGGCGGACCTTTGCGAAGTCTCGGATAGTCGCTATCCCGCGATGGAAGAAAATCGTATTCCATTGCTCGACGGTTCACATGTGGCGATGCGCGTCAACCTTGATGCGTGCATTCACTGTAACCTCTGTGTTCGGGCCTGCCGCGAAGTCCAAGTCAATGACGTCATCGGCATGGCCGGTCGCGGTCATGATGCAAAGATCGTGTTCGACTTTGATGATCCGATGGGTGCATCAAGCTGCGTTGCGTGTGGCGAATGCGTTCAAGCGTGTCCGACTGGCGCACTCATGCCCTCAACGGTGGTCGATGCGGCAGAGCGCGGTGATCGCGCCGACTATGACCGCGAAGTCCAATCCGTCTGTCCCTACTGCGGCGTCGGCTGTCAGCTCACCTTCAAGATCAAAGACGATCAGATCAAATATGTGGAGGGCGCAAACGGTCCTGCGAACGAGCAACGCCTTTGCGTTAAAGGTCGCTTCGGGTTTGACTATGTCAACCACCCGCACCGCCTCACCAAGCCTCTGATCCGCCGCGACGACGCGCCCGCCAAGGGCTTGAACGTCGATCCGAGCAATGTCCTCACGCACTTCCGCGAAGTGACGTGGGAAGAAGCTCTAGAGCACGCCGCCTCAGGTCTCAACAAGGTGAAGGCCGAAAAAGAAGGTAAAGGCATTGCCGGTTTTGGTTCGGCGAAATGTTCCAATGAGGAAGCCTATCTTTTCCAAAAGCTGATCCGCGAAGCCTTCGGCCATAACAACGTCGATCACTGCACGCGACTTTGTCATGCCTCATCTGTGGCGGCGCTGATGGAGAATGTTGGGTCCGGTGCCGTAACAGCGACGTTCAATGAAATTGAAAACGCCGATGTCGCGATTGCCATCGGCTGCAACCCTGTTGGCAACCACCCCGTCGCTGCGACGTATTTCAAACAATTCAGCAAGCGCGGCGGCACGCTGATCACGATTGATCCACGCGCCAATGGTATGTTCCGTCATGCCGAGCATGGATTGCAGTTCAACCCCGGCACGGATGTTGCGCTTCTCAACTCGATCATGAATGTGATTGTGGAAGAGGGCCTAACAGATCGCCAGTATATTGAAGCGTTCACCGAAAATTATGAGGTGCAAAAGGCTCACCTCGCCGATTACGCACCCGAAACAACCGCCGAGCTAACGGGCATTGATCCTGAAACTGTGCGTCAAGTCGCTCGCGCTTTCGCCGGGGCAAAAGCAGCAATGATCTTCTGGGGCATGGGTGTGTCGCAACACACCCACGGCACGGATACGTCGCGGTGCTTGATCTCACTTGCGCTGATGACGGGCCAAGTCGGTCGTCCCGGCGCGGGTCTGCATCCGCTGCGCGGACAAAACAACGTGCAAGGCGCATCGGATGCTGGTCTGATCCCGATGGTGCTGCCCGACTATCAAAAGGTCGTTGATGAAGGCGTCCGCGAGAAATTCAAAGAGGCTTGGGGCTTCGAAGTTCTCGACACGCCGGGCCTCACTGTTGTTGAGATTATGGATGCCGTCCATGACGGCGATATTTGCGGCATGTATGTGCTGGGTGAGAACCCCGCCATGTCTGATCCCGATGTCGATCACGCCCGTGATGCGCTGGCGCTTCTTGATTGCCTCGTGGTGCAGGACATTTTCCTGACTGAGACGGCGAACTACGCCGACGTGATCTTGCCCGCTTCGGCGTGGCCAGAAAAGAACGGCACGGTGACGAATACGAACCGTCAAGTTCAAATGGGCCGTAAGGCACTCAATGCTCCAGGCGACGCACGCGAAGATTGGGCGATCGTTGTCGACCTTGCTAAAGCTCTGGGTCTTGGTTGGACTTACACTCATCCGAGCGAAGTCTTCGCCGAAATGAAGCTGGTGATGAACAGCCTTGATAACATTACGTGGGAACGGCTGGAACGCGAGAATGTCGTGACCTATCCATCGCTCTCGGCGGAAGACCCCGGCCAACCTATCGTGTTCGGCGATGGGTTCCCGCGCCCCGAAGGTCGGGCAAAGTTCACGCCGGCTTCCTATAATCCGCCTGCCGAAGAACCAGATGATGACTTCCCGTTTGTCCTAACCACAGGTCGCTTGCTGGAGCATTGGCACACAGGGTCTATGACGCGCCGAGCCAGTGTTCTGGACGCATTGGAGCCGGAAGCGTCGGTTTCGGTTCACCCGAATACTTTAGCAAAACTCGGCGTTACGCCGGGTGATATGCTCAAGGTAGAGACGCGGCGTGGAGCAATTGAACTGATGGCACGCGCAGATACAGCGGTGTCGGAGGAGATGATCTTCATTCCATTCGCTTACGTTGAAGCTGCGGCGAACATCCTCACCAATCCGCAGCTCGATCCGTTCGGCAAAATCCCGGAGTTCAAATACTGCGCGGCGAAACTATCGAAAGCGGAAGAAGTCGTCGCGGCGGAATAATAAGATGGCCTGATGGGTTCATCCACCGCACCCGCCACATCCGGCGCCGCCATCACCGGCGTCGGACCCGGCTTTAGATCCTGACGTCGTTCCGCTAAAATTTCCTCCACCGCCGGCGCATCCGCTATTTGAATGATTGGGTTGTCCGCGTCGTTTCAGTGCCGGAGGTTCTAAAATTCTCAATGCTGCTCCGATCAGGGCGACGAGTGTTAGCAATCCGAGAAACGATCCCACGAATTGAAGCGAGTCAATTGATGCGGCGAGTGTGAAGAAGAACAGCATGAGCATTGTCAAACCACACAACAACAAGCCGCGAGTCGAGAGGGGAGGACGCGGAATTATCATTACCTCCGCCCGATTAATCCTTACAAACTGATCTACGTTTTCAAACCGATCGGTCGGTTTCGGCCATATATCAGCAGGGTATTCGCCGAAGGCATCGCGGTATGATAAAAGTGTCTTTCCGTACCAGACGGTAAACTTGCCACTCTCCGCGACTCCGCCTTTCGTTGGTCCGTGATGAAAGTCCTTTCCTAGAATTTCAGGACAGAACCTTTCCCAATAATCGCGCGAGTATGTCAGGTGTAGGTGCCAAACCTGATCAACCGCATCTGACGGTGTGATCGGATGTCCAGCGTAAACCGCGAGCCAACAAAACCGACGATACTCGTCAACTACGCGCGCGGCGAAATCGTGTGACCACCGATTTTCTCGTGCCAAACGGTTCGTAAAATTCAACTGGTGCGCGGGATCGTCAAAATCATAAGTGCTCAGGCGATCCCAGCATGCTCTCTTCTCGTCGGTCCAGTCCTCGTTCATGGCAACATGGCCTACTGCGGTAAAATATTTTGAGGCATCAGATCTTGTGTCCAACGCTCGCACTTAAAACGGTGTTTTCAACCTAACATGCTGCCAGCGTTACTGCCAAACCGCCTTGCGAAGTCTCCTTATACTTTTCGCTTAGGTCGATACCGGTTTGGCGCATGGTTTCAACACAGGCATCCAGCGAAACGAAATGCGTGCCGTCGCCGCGCAATGCGAGCGAGGAGGCGGTAACGGCTTTGACTGCACCGAACCCATTACGTTCGATACATGGCACTTGCACCAATCCACCGACTGGATCACAGGTCATACCGAGGTGATGCTCCAATGCAATTTCAGCGGCGTTTTCGATCTGTCGGGTTGTCCCGCCGCGCACCGCCGTCAATCCGGCGGCGGCCATCGCCGAGGCCGATCCAACCTCGCCTTGGCAGCCGACTTCCGCACCGGAAATTGAGGCATTGTGTTTGATCAATCCACCAATCGCAGCGGCAGCTAGAAGAAAGTCGCGCACTCCTTCGTTCGTTGCGCCAGGATGGTGATCAAAATACCAGCGGATGACAGCGGGGACCACGCCTGCCGCGCCATTAGTCGGTGCTGTCACGACGCGCCCTCCGGCGGCGTTCTCTTCATTGACTGCCATTGCGTAGACGGACAGCCATTCGTTGATTGCATAAGGGTCGGGCTTGTTAGAGCCATGTTCGGCAATCAGCATATCGCGGATATTCTTGGCGCGCCGTTTGACGAATAGACCGCCGGGAAGTTCGCCCTCCATCCGAAGGCCGCGTTCCATACAGCCGCGCATCGCGTCCCAAACGGCATCTAATCCGATATCGAGTTCCTCTTGGCTGCGGAGCACATGCTCGTTCGCCCGCTTCATTTCGATCAGTGAGAGGTCAGAATCGTCACTCATTGCGATCATTTCCTCGGCATTGCCGAAAGGATAGGGATATCCAGCCTCACGCTTATCTGCCCCGGCGTCTTCTTCGGGAATGGTCGCCTGCAATTCGCTGGCTTCGACCACAAATCCGCCGCCTATCGAATAGTAGATGCGATGCGTCAAAATACTGCCGGTGTCATCGAGTGCGGCCAAGGCCATCCCATTTGCGTGACCGGGCAAGGCCTCGTCGAAATCAAATATGAGATCGACATTGGGATCGAAGGCGATCACAGGTAAGCCGGGTGGATTAACGGCCCTACTTTTTCGGACGTCTGCCTCTATATCTGTCATCAAGTCCGGATCAATCGTATCTGGCGTACATCCGGTTAGACCGAGAATCACGGCCCGATCGGTGCCATGTCCCTTTCCCGTAAACGCTAAAGACCCGTGCAGTGTACATTGCACGCACTGTACGTCATCAGCGCCCCGTTCGCGCAGTGTTTCCAAAAACAGTCCGGCGGCACTCATCGGCCCCATCGTATGAGAACTCGATGGGCCAATTCCAATCTTGAAAAGGTCAAAAACGCTTAAAAACATCTGTTTACGTTACAGAACCGCGCTAATTCGCGTCTTTCCGAAACGGCGTCCTAACGACCGAAAGCGCCCCGTTGACCCCTTCGTCCCGCTGCGTATGGTGCGCGGAGAATTTAAGGCACCGGAGGTCAAATGTGTAACGAACCCACAGGCGCTGAACTTGGCAAGAAAACCGCCGCGGAGATGGCTCTCGATTTGGTTGAACCGGGCATGACATTGGGTCTCGGTTCTGGCTCGACGGCGGAATGGTTTATTCGGATCATGGCCGGTCGTGTCACCGATGGCTTGGATGTAACATGTGTGGCTACCTCTCGGCGCACCGAAGAAATAGCCACGCATTGTGGTATGAAGATTCATACGCTTGATGATGTCGGGCGACTAGATTTGACCGTTGATGGTGCCGATGAGATTGATCCATCTCTGAACCTCATCAAAGGTGGGGGCGGATGTCATTTGGTCGAAAAGATCGTTGCGGCGGCATCTGCCGAGTTCGTTGTCATCGCAGATGATCGAAAGTTGGTTCCAGAGCTTGGTCAATTTCCTTTGCCGATTGAGGTGACGAGATACGGCTGGCAAACAACAGCATTGATGATCGAGGATGTGCTGCGTGTGTGGGATGTGAATGGGAAAGAGGGTGGGCGTCGTACTTTTGAAAACAACGCTTTTGAGACCGATGAGGGCAATTTCATTCTTGATTACCATCTAGGCCGGATTGGCGATCCCGCCAATCTTGCAACCACTCTGAATGCGATACCGGGCGTGGTTGAGAATGGTTTATTCATTAATATGGCTTCTCGAGCGATGATTGGGTCGGAAGATGGAACCGCGCGGGAAGTGAAGCCCGCATGACGCGCCGGTTTTTCGGGATCAGCTTCCTTGCGGTTTTGACCGGCTGTTCAAGTGCTGGCGTTTCCACGGTAGATCTGCGCGGCAAAGTCGCGGCGGAAATCGCGCAGGTGGTTGTGACCCGAACGCAGCTTGCGCCTTGGGTCTTCCGTACATCTGTTGATGGTGCCGTGTTGGATAGCTCGATCAAGGCGGTACGTGCGCGCGTCACGACCGGTCAGGCCGAAGCGTTTTCTGTCGAGGAACTTCATGACTTGCGTCAGTTCTACAGTTCCCGTGATGGACAGGACGTGATTTCCCTTGCTTATGCGGAAGAGGGCGGCGGCAACAAACCAACATTTAACGCTCAGCAATTTGCGCGGGTCGAAGGCTCTTTGTCGGACCCCCTCATTGCCCGCTCCGTCGTTCTGGTCAGGGATATTCTACGCGGCGCTTTTGCGTCAGAATTTGCATTTGGGTGACGGCGGTGAAACGGGTTCTTCTTTCTCACCCGGTTCGCACTGGCTCAGTTCACGAATAAGTCGAAGGACTGGATATGTCTGAATTTGATTATGATCTTTTCGTTATTGGTGCAGGATCAGGCGGCGTACGTGCCTCTCGTCTGGCGGCTCAATCCGGCGCGCGGGTCGCGGTGGCGGAAGAAAGCCGTTTCGGTGGCACGTGCGTTATTCGTGGATGTGTTCCTAAAAAACTAATGGTCTATGCCTCAGGTTTCCACGAGGCATTCGAGGATGCTGCAGGCTTTGGTTGGAGCGTCGGGTCGCCAAGCTTCGATTGGCAAAAGCTTTGTGCCGCCCGCGATGCTGAGGTCGATCGGCTTGAAAACATTTATCTCAATAATGCTCTTGAAGGAAACGGCGTCAAAGCGATTCCCCAGCGCGCTGTTCTCGCTGGAGCGAATGCCGTTGAGTTGGCTGACGGCACCCGAATTACGGCAAAGACCATTTTGATCGCAACAGGCGGACGACCTTCTCGGTTGCCAATCGGTGGTGCAGATGTGGCAATTGTCTCCGACGATATCTTCCATCTGCCAACTCAGCCCAAAAGTATGATTGTTATGGGCGGCGGTTATATCGCAGCAGAGTTCGCGTGTATCTTTGCTGGGCTGGGCACAAAAGTGACGATGGTCAATCGCAGTCCTACGATCCTGAAGGCGTTCGATCATGACCTTCAAGAAACGCTGATTGAAGAGATGGAGAAAAAAGGTCTTGATCTTAAACTTGGCGACGCACCGAAATCTATTGAAGACCTTGGCGACACCAAGCGCGTGACCCTCGCGAGCGGTGCAACACTTGAGGCTGAAGTCGTCTTCATGGCTACAGGTCGCCACCCCAATACCCACGGGTTGGGCCTAGAGGCGCTGGGCATAGACACGGGCGAGGGCGGCGAGATCAAAGTCGATCAATATTCGCAAACCTCGGTACCCTCCATCTACGCGGTGGGCGACGTGACCGACCGCGCTCAGCTTACCCCCGTAGCCATTCGTGAGGGCGCGGCCTTTGTTGAAACGGTTTTCAACAACACTCCAACCAGCCCCGACCACGAATTAATCCCGACCGCGATTTTTACCCAACCGGAAATTGGTACCGTCGGCCTCAGCGAACATGAAGCCCGCGAAAAACACGATATCGAAATCTATCGTGCCAAGTTTCGGCCTATGCTCCACACGCTTTCGGGCCGCGATGAGAAAATGCTTATGAAGATCGTTGTCGATAAATCCAACCGCAAAGTCCTTGGCGTTCATATCGTCGGTCACGGTGCGGGAGAGATGATTCAGTGTGTTGGTATTGCTGTAAAGATGGGAGCGACAAAAGAAGATTTTGATCGCACGATGGCGGTTCACCCAACGGCATCGGAAGAGTTGGTTACGATGAAGACGCCCGTCGCCTGATGGCTAGAAAACGATATTGTGTGTTAAAGGGGCGTCCCGTCGATTTGGCACTCGACGATGACGACAAACCGCATATCGAAATCAGAGTTGCGGCACGCGGGGATTATCGGGTTGCGGTAAACGCGCAATCAATCCAACCGCCGCATGAGCTGCTGTTCGCGTCTATTGATCCGTTCGAACACACTATCCTGCGTGCCATGCACGCGCTGCCTTACGGCCTAACCGACGTGAGTAGACGCCGTTCTCTCGCCCTTGATTATACACGCGGGTTAATCCGGCGAGGACAGATGAAGGTCGCGCCGTTTCGCCTTAAGGGACCAAAGAACGACTTGCGGGAATTCGTTGGCTTCGCTTTGGCGGAAGCGATCAAAACGGAAGATGCAAGCCTCTATGCTTTCGGCGAAAGTTGGGGGCCCGAACCCCATCGGCCAGATCAGTATTTTGGATTTTCCCCCGGTCAAGGCGTTCATGACGTTCACATGAACCAAGGTTCCAGAGGTCGGTTTAGGGGAGCCAACCGTTCGCGCCAAGATGGCGCTCTCTTCCTGCATTTCCCATCTCAGAAAAGATGGGTTGCTCTGTTCCTCGCGTTTCAGAGTCAGAGCTGGAAAAACGATCCAAAGACTGGCCACCCCACCATTCGCCGTTAAGTGTCACCGATACCACCGACTCCAACCGTCCTGATAATGTCGGGGAAGTGGGTGATCGAACAATGAATTAGGGTCAAGTCTCTCTTTCGCCATATCGGGGGGAAAGCGAAAAATCCCTGCCGGCTCGCCATCGGTAAAATAGCGTGTGCCTTTCGGGATTGGGCGCAACGGCGTTTCACTTAACCGCCCCCCCGCCAAGACGAACCCCCACTCGCCGAAGCTCGGCACGTAAGAATGATACGGCAGGGTTTGTAGAGTTGGACCGTCGGCGTAAGGATAGGATGTCGCTCGTAAGGTGGCTTCGATAGTCCAATAGGCCTTGCGCGCATAAACCGGTGAGGTGGCTTGTGTTACGAGTAGGCCTCCTGCCGACAGTGCCTCCGCAATGTCCGAATAAAATGCGCGGCTATAAAGTTTCGAAATCGCAAGGTCTTTGGGGTCTGGTAAATCGAGGATTGCGACATCGTAGATGCCCGACAAGTCTTTTACATGCTCCCACGCATCGGCGTTGATAACCGTCACGCGGGGATTAACGAGAGAGCCGCTGTTTAACGTTGAAAGGCGGGCGTCTTTTCGGAAAAGTGCTGTGACCTCTGGGTCAAGGTCGACCAGCGTGATTTCCTTGACCTGCGGATAGCGCAAGACTTCACGCACCGCCATGCCATCACCGCCACCGAAGATTACGACGTTTTCAATGCGCGGTGCTCGTGTCATCACGGGATGTACCAGGCTCTCGTGATACCGATATTCATCCAATGTATCGAACTGAATTGATCCGTTGAGAAAAAGTTGCGTCCTCTCGCCATCGCGGGTGACAACAATTCGCTGATAGGGACTCTGCTGCGCGAGAATAATTTCATTCGCGTAAAGGTTCCGCTCCATTGCGCCAAGCATCTGTTCGCTGCGGATAAAACCAATGACCACTGCGACAATCGACGCGGCCAATGCCAGCCGTACACCCCATCCCGTTTGGTCACGAAATAGCCAGGCCGCCATCGCAGCAACAGCAAGATTCAGCGCCCCGAATAACAGGCTCGCGCCCATCAATCCCAGATGCGGGACCAGTACGAGTGGAAATAGTAGCGCAGCAGCCAAAGCGCCGATGTAATCAGCGGTCAAGACATTGGAGATTGTCACCTTTAATGCATCGCGCCCTTCAAGGATGCGAATGATCAACGGAATTTCTAACCCGATCAGCGCCCCGACTGACAAACAGATCAAATATAAAAATGCGCTGTAGTTCTCAATCAATGCAAAGGCAGCGAATAAAATCGGCGCGGAAAATCCACCTATCAAGCCAAGCAAAATCTGGGAAATTACAAAACCGCGTTCAGGCGATTGTACAAACCGAGAGATATACGCGCCGATCCCCATCGCAGTCATGAACAGACCGATGACCAGTGAAAAGTGATATACGGAATCGCCAAGCAGATAGCTGGAGGCCGCTCCCGCGATTAACTCGTACACCAATCCTGATACCGCGATAAAAAATGTCGCGGCGAGCAGTAGATGGTCCGTCCGGCGGGAAGGCGTCGGGGTGTCGGTCACGTTGCGGTGCGCGGTCAGTCGTTAGCTTCGGATGACATTCGCAATCAAAATGGCCAGCGAGATCATCACCGATCCCATCACAATCGCGATGGCGACATTGGCTTTACCTGCCAGCTCTTCGTGCAAAGAGAATGGCGTCAGCTTGTCTATGATTACGTAGCAGCACATCATCAGAAACAGGCCGAGGAAGGCATAAAAGATCGTGCCGACCACACCGGCGAGCTGAATTTGCGAAAATAAGTCCATGAAAAACTCCCTAAATTTTCTGACCGGTGTTTATTTGATGCGCCCGATATAACCAATGCCCCGCCCGGCGCTGCCGGAGCGGATCGACTGAGAGATTTCGGTGCTCTGTGCACCCGTACCCGTGACGGTCGCATAAGTCGCACCGCCGGTGGCGACCGTAAATATGACCAGCATAACTCTAGTCATCGTCGTCTTCTCCTCCGCCCCAGCGGGCCGTTTCGAATACGCGCGCGCGCCACCACATCGATCCAAAGATCACGGCCGCAAGCACGGTCAAAAACCAAAAATAGCGGGCGACGAATACGTTCTGCCGTACCTCTATATGTAGTGGTACGTTTGCCGCGAATTGCTTTCGGTCGATAGATGACGTGTTTTTATCCAGCGGCGCATTGGCGACACGCAAGGTATATTGGCCGGTCTTTGGTGGTTTGAATCGCATGGTCGCGCTTTGTGACCCTTCCGACCAGCTTTCGCCACCCGAACGGCCTGAATAATACTGCAACCCGTTCCCGAATTCGATTTCTTCGCCGCTTTCATTATGCACCAGAGTCATATCGTACCATGACCATTGGTTCCGGAGCGGTGCGCGAAGTTCGACCGACATTAGGCGGTCAGTGCTAGGGGCTTCGAATGAAACTGATCCACCAGCATTCATATTTGGGATCGTGGTCTGAGCAACGGTTGATCCACCTCCGACCAGTGTGACCAGCAGCGCGGCAATCCCCGCGATAGGCAAAAAGATCTTCGCCGCCTTTGCTGCAGAGGTATGCAACTCTCCGGGTTCAAAAGGTTGGATGGCGTGAACGCCGGAAGCGCGGGGCAAGTCGTCAGCAAAGCCGAAAGACTCCAAAACCTGCTGCCGATTTAAATAGGTTTGCAGTTCCGTTTCGATCTCGCCGTTATTCATTGCCAACGAAAACCCATGTGGTGGCGCGATGCCATCAATCACGCTCACACGGTCATTCAGCTTTGGCACCCACGTCAGTTCACCTTCGATATAGTGAATGACGGCCTCGTAAGACTCGAACATTTTGAATTCGCGGCCCATTGCCGGAAAGGCTCCGCGTGGATAAAAGTTCGACTGGCTGTGATCGGTCCCGTCCCGCACTTTTCGCGAATGGGTTAGATGCCCGTCATTCCATGTCATCCACGAATAGCCATGCGTTGGCGAGTAAAGCTGATAATTTGTCCAGTAATAAGTCTCGCCTTCGATGCGAGATTGAACGCCAACAATGCCAACCACCGTTTGATGCACGCCGAGGATTTCCCCGGCATCGCCGAGATGAAATGGTCCATCAGGGCGGGGCATGTCGCGATATTGAGCGAGCACTTTATATCCGTTATGCCGATCCATGACCGACCCGCAATAGCTACATACCAGTGCTTTTGCCTTATGCCCAGCGAGGGCAGGTAGAGGCGAGCCGCAGGTTGTACAATTAAGGGCGTTGAGCGCATCGTTCATGCATTGGCCTCAATCGCCTGTTGACGAATCTCATAAGGATCAATCCAGCGACCTTCGGTCACGAACATTTCGCCGTCTTCATATTCCAGTGTCACGAGGCGGCCTCGCGGGCCGGATAAGTGATAATATTTGAACGTATCGCCGACGATCATTTCGCGAGGAAATTCGCCGCGCAGGGCTTCGCAGGTTCCGTGATCAACTTCGGTGACGCGAAAGATCTCGCCTTCAAATTCCACCCGCGCGCCGAGACGAAGGTTGCGCTCATTGAGATGTTCGGAGATTTCGTGATCTTCCTCAATGGCAATATCGCCTTCATCAACGCTGATCCAGACACCTTCGCCTTTGCCATCTAACGCCCAGAATTCGTCCCACCATCCACTTGAATACGCAAACCGAGCCTGACCGATAGGCATATAGCTCTCACCGTCATATTCTACGGTTCGGCCCAGCATAAATAGTGAGGGTTCTTCTGCCATCACGCCGCCTTTTCCAGCGAGTTTGACGACGTCGTCCTCTAGCAAAACGGTCGACTCGCAATAGGGGCATGTCACCATTTTCGAATGAGCGACCTTGCGGGACAGCTCTCCCCCGCAATTCGGGCAGTTAAAATCCTTAGCCATTACCGCCACCCTCGGCCTAAAACCGCTAACATTGTCCGCTTCGCGCGCAATTATGACGCCGAAAAGCGCGCGGGGGAAGCATCGATATAGCTTGGATTCGGGTTAATCCAAAATGAACGCCTATAGTGGCTTCTCTGCTTTGCTATTTTGAGGTGCATTCAATGCCAAGCCGGTTTGCATACCGTTTCTCATGATCGCCGAAGGAAAATCCTGAGTACCGCAGTCGCCCCCCTCACTGAAATTTGCATCCCCCCTTGCCAAGTCATCGTTCTCGCCTCACATTGATTGTCATGGAAAGCACAAACGTTATCCCCTTTCCGCAGCGCCAGCCACCAGTGACCGAACTGGTGAGTTTTCATCGGCGGGAACTTGCCGATATCTTGTCAATTTACGGGCAATTGGTTGCGGCAGGCGAATGGCGGGATTATGCGATCAATACAGGCCGCGAGGCTGCGACCTTCTCTGTATTCCGTCGGATGGGTGAGACTCCTGCATATCGGATCGAGAAACGCCCGAAAAACGCCTCAAAGCAGGGCGCTTACTGCATTTTTGGCTCGGACGGTCAGGTGTTGAAGCGCGGGTCTGATCTCAAGCTCACTTTGCGGATTTTCAACCGCAAGCTTCTGAAATTGGCGGATCGGGACTAAGGGCGTTGCCGCCCTCGTCCGACGATCTGTCCAGCCGATTTTAGCACACTCTAAGCCTGTATCTGCTGTGGTAATCCGATTAGGGTGGCCGTGCATCCAGCGGAGATTTTTATGCGAGACTTTCATCTACCTGGCCGGTCAACGGCCTATGCGGCGAACGGCATGTGTGCGACTTCACACCCAATGGCTTCACAAGAGGCCGTGCGTGTTTTGCGTGACGGTGGAAACGCGGTTGATGCGGTCTCGACCGCTGCATTGATGCTTGGACTGCTGGAACCGGCGATGACGGGGATCGGCGGCGATATGTTCGCGCTGGTCTGGAAACCGGGCGAGACTAAACCGCGTGGCCTGAACGGATCTGGCCGCGCGCCTGCGGCGCTGGATGCCGCGATGCTGCGCGACCAAGGCCACGAGACAATCCCACTCGACAGCCCTCATGCGACCACGGTTCCCGGCGCGATTGATGCATTTGATACGCTCATCCGCGAGCATGGCACGTGGGAGTGGGATGCAATCCTAGCACCTGCTATCCGCCTCGCCCGCGAAGGCCATCCGATCGCGCCGAAAGCGGCATATGATTGGGCCGCAGAAGGCTTTGGTAAGCTCAGCGGCGCGGCGCGTCAGCACTTTTTGCTCAATGAACGTGCACCTATGGCTGGCCAGCGCTTTTCTTATCCGGCGAAAGCAGCGGCGTTAGAGCTGATCGCCAAAAACGGTCGTGTTGGATTTTACGAAGGATCGGTTGCGGCAGACATGGTCGCCTCACTCAATGCGTTGGGCGGTGTGCACAGCTTGGATGATTTTGCCAACACAGCCTGCACTTGGGTGGACCCGATCAAAGGCGACTATCGCGGTTCGACCTTGTGGGAGCTGCCGCCCAATGGACAAGGGGCAACCGCCATCCTGATGGCTAAAATACTTGAAGGCTTTGATCTTGCCTCGCTAGATCCGTTTGGTGCGGAACGCGCGCATCTGGAGGCGGAAACGTCTCGCCTCGCCTATCACGCGCGTAATTGCCTGATTGCAGATGCTGACACACCGGGGGCCGTAGAGCGTTTGGCACATATGCTGTCGGACAATACAGTGGACGCAATGCGGGCGCGGATTGATCCGTCAAAGATGAGGCCCGACCTGCTAGCCGAAGCCGACGCACTGCATGCCCTAGGCCCGAACGGCGCGCCGCACCGAGATACAATCTATATTACAGTCATTGATCGCGACCGCATGATGGTCTCGCTGATCTATTCGGTTTTCCATGCTTTTGGTGGCGGCTTGGCCTCCACCAAGTATGGCATCAACTTCCAGAACAGGGGCGGCGGGTTTTCGCTGGTTGAAGGACACCCGAATGAACTCAAGGGCGGTAAGCGCCCGATGCACACGATCATCCCTGCGATGTTGTCAAAGAGTACGCAGCCATTTGCGACCTTCGGCGTGATGGGGGGGCAATACCAGTCCTGCGGTCATGCGCGTGCGATCAGCAATTTGCTCGACTATGGCATGGATCCACAAGCGGTGATGGATGGTCCGCGCTGTTTCCCGCAAGATGGAAAACTGGATGTTGAACGCGGGTATGATGCGAAAACCATCGCGCAGCTTTCGGCGATGGGCCATACGATCAACAGCGATATTGGTGCGATCGGCGGGGGTCAGATGATCGTGCTCGATCATGAAAACGGATGCCTCGTCGGCGGATCAGATCCGCGCAAAGACGGCGTTGCCTTAGGGTATTAATCCCCAGCAATGAAATCCGTTTGTTGGATTGCGTTGCGGAGCGCATACGCCAGAGAAAAATGCCCCGGATTACTTCGGGGCAACACCATAGGAAATCGCGATTATTGAAATTCAGTGCGCCTGCCGACGATCAAATTCGTACTGACCGCCCTGCATCGTCCCAAAGAATTGCCCGATCTCAGGGTGGTCTACAGGGTCACCGGTTTCATCTGGAATGAGATTTTGTTCGGAGACGTAAGCGACGTAATAGCTTGTGTCGTTTTCCGCGAGCAGATGATAAAATGGTTGGTCTTTCGCAGGTCGCGCTTCCTCAGGAATCGACTCATACCATTCATCAGTATTCTGAAAATCTGGATCAACATCGAACACCACGCCTCGAAATTCATAAATCCGGTGACGTACCACTTGGCCGAGTTGATACTTCGCTGCCCGAAACGATTCACCCATACTCTTAGACTTTCCGTACGATCCCTCGAAATTTTTAGATAACCTTTACCTCTACCTCTGTCCAGAGGGCCGTATCCGTTCGGGGCGTCTTAGGTACATTGAAAACTCAATCTTTTCTCGGTGTAAGGCGGCCAAAACACTGCTCTGCCTGATAAATTTTTGGCGGACATCGAAAAGCAAACAGCCGACGTTTTTGTGCACCCGGTTGGTGCGCGTGCATGATATGCCTTTCAGACGCCCGTCTCTCTCTCGTCTCTTCAGGCAGAAATACGCGCTATGATCGCCGAAATCGCCGCTATTGTTGTTCCTGTTTTTGCGTTGGCGATGGTGGGATTTATCTGGGTTCGGGTTGGGTTGGACTACGAATATAAATTCGTCACCCGCTTGACATTAGAGGTCGGTGTCCCTTGTCTGATTTTCGGGACGCTCGTCAAAACCGACATTGATCCAATTGCGTTTCAGGAAATCGCGCTCGCCTCATTGACGCTTTACGCAGTCTTGGGGGTACTGGCTTGGGCGGTCTTACGTCTGCTGGGGCTTTCGCTTCAAACGTATCTGTCGCCGTTTATCTTTTCCAACACGGGCAATGTCGGCTTGCCGCTGAGTCTCTTTGCCTTTGGGCCAGAAGGTCTTGCCTATGCCATAGCAATATTCGCGACGATGGTGGTTGCGAATTTTTCGGTAGGGGTTTGGATTGTCTCCGGCAAGCCAGCGCCGTGGGATGCGTTTAAGCAGCCGATGGTGTACGCCGCGCTGTTTGGGGCCGTATTTTTGTATCAAGGCTGGGGTATTGCGGCATGGATCGGCAACACCGTTGACCTTGCTGGTCAGATCGTCATCCCGCTCATGCTGATTACGCTGGGTGCTTCGATTGCCAATCTCCCAAAAGAAGCGCCGTGGCGGATGATCGGGTTGAGCTTTCTGAAATACGGTTTATCCGGCGGCGTCGCATATTTGGCGGCCTCGGTATTTGGACTGAGCGGCATTGCTTTCGGTGTGTTTATTCTTCAGGCGATGACGCCGGTTGCGGTCACAAGCTATCTGCTTGCGGAACGTTTTCAGGCGGGTGCCCCCGAAGTCGCGCGGTTTGTCATGCTGACGACGTTGCTCGCGGTACCGATTATTCCGTTGCTTCTGCGGGTCTTGTTGTTGAAATAATGCAATAATCATGTTTGAAAAATCATGCAATTTTAGAGCTTTATCATTGAACGTTAATTGAATATCTTCGCGCGCGATGAGCAAATTTTTTCACACTGTCCTTTTCAGCATGGCTACGCTGACTCTTGGGATGACAGCCTGTGCCAGTGTCGCCGGTCCACCCAGTGATATTGAGAATGCCTGTTCGATCCGGCAAGAGCGCAGCGAATGGTACAAAGAAGCCCGCGCTGCCGCAAAAAAGTGGAATACGCCTGTTCCGGTGATGCTTGCCATCATCTGGCGGGAAAGCCGTTATCAGGCAGAGGCGCGCACCCCACGCAAATACGCGCTTGGTTTTGTTCCGTGGGGTCGGCAATCCAGCGCCTATGGTTTCGCTCAAGCCATTGATGGAACTTGGAAGTGGTATCAAAAGGATCAAAACGCCCACAGCGCAGATCGCAATGATTTTGGAGACGCTGTGGATTTTGTCGGCTGGTATATGGATCGCACTCGGACGAAACTTGGCATATCGCCCGCCGATGCTCGCCGCCAATACCTCGCCTATCATGAAGGGCATAACGGCTATCGCAAAGGGAAGTGGCAGCAGAAAGCGTTCCTTGTCAAAGCGTCAAATCAGGTCGTGGACATGGCCGTGCGTTATGACGGGCAACTCCGCAACTGCGATCCGATTTACGCCAAAGAGCGGGCGCTGGCGCAAACACCCTTGCCCAAGAATCCACCCTTTGCTCTGACAAAAGTTGCTGCCGTTGTGCCGAACCTAAAACCTACTGGATCCAAAATTATCCCAGCGAGCCTTCGCGTATTGCCCAAGCGGAAACCATTGTCGGAAATTCCTGCGGAGCTCTGAGCGCGGCATCACTGTGAATTACGCCCTATCCAGTTGAGAAAATGGGCGCTCTCAACTTTATTGGCGCAAACGTTGTCGGGTGTTTCTCGATATTTGGGCGGTAAGCTCGCGATTCTCGTCAACCGCCATAGTGCCTACTCTCCGTTTCTTCAGACCGTTGGTTCGGCGTCACCGCCGAACAGATTGTTCTCTTTTGCTCGAATTCGGCGCGTTCAGCCCATTGCATCATTCCCAAACGCTCAAATTGCCTCCGAGCATTCGCTATTTTGCGTTGTGCGCTTTCTAAATTTCGATGGCTCCGCTCAAGTAAAGACAAATCGAACAGGCATCTTGCGTATGCCGGACCTGTACGAAGCTTACGCGCAATGAGAATCGCCCTCTTCAGGTCAGTGTACGCTTTCGAGGGATGCTCACCGAATTCGGAAGCGAGCCTCGCACGAAGCTGCAAGCCCGACGCGAGATAACTGAGTTCCCCCGCGTTTGTGGAAACATCAATCGCGATTTTTACGTTCTCCCGTGCCTCATCCGTTCGCTTTGCGGTGAGATAAATCTCTGCAAGGCGGGCACACCAGCGGGAGCGCCCAGCGAAGACGCCAATTTCCAATGCCGTTTCCACAGCACGCTTTCCAAGCTGAATTGCTTGGACAGGCTCTCCGACTTTTGCGAGTAGCAAACCCACTTGAGATGCAAGAACCGGCGTCAGGTAGGGGACATCGGCACTCTCCGAAAGCTCCCATGCCTTCATGCTGGCATCGCAAGCGGTCGCATAGTCGCCTTTAGTCATCAAAACAAAACCGCGCGCTGTATCGACGAAGACCCGATCTAGAGCGGTGAGATCGAGGCGATACGATTGCATTTTCTCAATGTAGGTCTCTGCGGTCTTGAATTCACCTACCTCGGCGTTCGAGATCGCGATCCAATACCATGCAATGATCGGGGCGCTCGCGGGCAAACCCAAGCGGATCGATTTGTCGAATTCGCTGATCGTGGGTATGATGCTCTCCACGGCCGAAATTGCTTCTCTGAATTGCCCCAACGCATAATGTGTTTGGGCAAGACAAATGCTTGGTGCGACGATCGCCGTTCGATCCTCTAATGCTGTTGCAAGAGTAATCGATTTTTCTGAAAGTATTTTCGCGTCAGAGGGACCGCGTTGTAGGTATTCGTGCAAAGCCTTCAGGCCAACAGTTTCCGCAAGCCGCTGTCTGTCGTCCAGCTTGACCGCGATCTCGTGGGCTTCTGAAACTAAATTTTCTGCCCGCGACAACTGTAGAAGTTGAATTAGTGCAGTTCGAAGCTCAAGCCGTACCTGAATTCCGACCGCGAGATCGTCTTCGTACTCATCGAGCTTCCCAAGGGATGTCAGCGCATTTTGCAAGTGATGAGACGCTTCGCGTGCGGCAAGTCTATCTAGTGCTTTCTTTCCAGCGACATGGCAATTTTTCGCCGCCTCATTCCAAAGGGCACCATTGAAAGCGTGGTGAGCCAGGCTTTCAATCGGTGAGATTGGTGCGTCGGCTATTGGTGCTGAAATTTCTCTATAGGCCGACGCATGCAAACGAATACGGTTTTTCTTCAGGACGGTCGCGTAACTCACTTCCTGAAAGAGAGGGTGCCGGAATACAAACTCGGACCGTCCTTCGCCGCTCGTTTCGCGGATGAATTCAAATCCTTCCAACCGTTTCAGTAACAACATGATTTCGTGTCTTGGCGCATCAACGATGGCTCCCAACACCTCGGGTTCGAAACGCTCGCCCAAAACACTCGCCGCTAATAACACGTCTTTGAGATCAGCGGGCATTCGATCGATCCTTTCGGCCACGATCCCGCGGACCGACTCGGGAGGCTCAAATCCCGTCTGTTCCAACGTCCGGGCGCGTGGCGACGCGCGAAACGCTTCGGACTCCATTAATGTCCGGACAACCTCGCAGAGGAAAAGCGGATTGCCTCGGCTCCAGCCAACAAGTTGCTTTCGAAATGCGGGCGACGCTGTCGAACCCATCATACGCTCAACCAGATCGTCAATGTTGGCGTCGCTCAGTCCTGCAAGGGGAATATGCGACAGCTTCGGAGCATCTTTCCATTTTAGTCGCGTTCCCGTTCTGCATGTCATGATGACGAGCGTCGGTACATCCTTAACGACGTCAATGAACTGGCCAATCACGTCGAGTGAACAGGAGTCCATCCATTGAATGTCTTCGACAATGACAACAAGAGTCTGCGTTCGTGCCAGTTGCGTCAATTGATCGATGATTACGTTTGAGATCAGCCTGTTTCGGGTCCGCGCATCGTGGCCCTGCCAATCAACTGAGTAGTTCTCTAACTCAAAAAGTTCGCACAATGCCGCTTCGGTAGTTTTTCGATCCTCGTTTGCCGATTCCGCAATCTCGGTAATTTTTGATTTTCGGATTGCTGGGTCCACGGCCATCAGGTCAAGGAGTCCCAACAGAATGTTGCGGACAGCATAGAAAGGCGCGTTGTCGCGGTAGCGATCTATCGAAATCCGACCGACCGTGGCGGATGCAGAGTGTTCGCTCACAAAGCGGTCGACCAAGTGAGTTTTGCCGATCCCCGCCTCACCTTCCACCAGAATCGCGGCACCGAGTCCTTGATTTGCTCGATCTAACGCAGCCCCCAAAGCCGCAACTTCCTTTGTTCGGCCTACGAAGATCGAATCTATCGAGTTTGACTGGACCGGTGCCTGAGCGCCTGGCTTGCCGAGTTTGTAGAGCTCGACAGGTTTTGATAGCCCCCGCACGTCGACCATCCCAAGGGACTGTGACTCGAAAGCATTTCCGACCAGCGCTTTCGATGCCGCGCTCATCACGGCACCGCCATGAGGCGCGCTGTTCTGTAGTCTTGATGCAATGTGTACTGTCGCACCTGTTAGATCGTAATTCATCGCGAGATCAGTCCGCGACATTCCAAACGCGACTTCACCTGAATGAATTCCAATCCGAACTTCCAGAACGTCTTTAGTCTTTCGGGCTTCGGTCAGTCTTTGCAGGATTTTCAAGGCAGCATGGCAACATCGGATCGGATGGTCAGCCTGCGCATCTGGTGCGCCGAACATCGCCAACACACCATCTCCGGTATTCGCGAAGATTGTTCCTCCATAATCATGGATTGTGTTGGTCATCAGCGAAATACCGAAGGAAAAAAGGTCATGCGCCTCTTCTGGGTCGGCATCGCGAATGGCTGAGAGTGATCCCACCATATCAACGGCGAGAACTGTCGCGAACTTTCGCTCAGTCAATTGCGATTTTGCGAGTGAGAGAGGAAACTTCAGATCTTGTGCTGTGGTAGGATTGTTTGCCTGAGCCACTAGTGTCGACAACCGATCACCGCAAGCGCCACAGAACTTTGCTTTCGCTGGGTTGAAACACCCGCATTGATAACAAGGCTGCGGAGCAGAAGCTCCGCAGCTATCGCAGTACCCTTGAGGAGCGACCAAGGACTCCCCACATTCAATGCAGTGTTTCAGATTACCTTGGTCCACGTAATTCAAACCTTATCTCACCACACATTGTGAGCCATCGGTCAAATATGCCGACATTCAGCAAATTGCCTCAATAAGGCATGCTGCTGCGACACCGCACTGCATTGCGACAATCGCCCGAGGTTCGCCGAGAGCACGCTGCGGCGCGTGGAGGGCAATACACTTGCGAATGTCTTCGGCATCATGAGGGCCTTTTTTGACAATTTTGACCGATTTGATAATCGCCATTTTATTGGGAACGGTCAGTTGGGAGCCGACAACGGTCCACTTCGCGGCCACCTCATCTTTACCTTTAATCTCGAAGCGCGCCTCAATGTTTAGCGTGGTGATGGCAAATTTATCGGTCTCTACTTTTCCCGGTTTCGCATCCACACGACCATAGAGATTGCCAACGCCAAAAGGAGCAAAGAATGCTCCGCTCCAATTTTCGGACGTGCCAACTTCGAGGCTGGGTGCGGTCGCCCAAAGATAGAACGGGGTTCCGTCCGTTCGAGTCGTGGCGCCCATAAATTCCTGATTTTCTATATTTTTCTTTTTGAGATTAAGCTGCTTGGCAGCTCCAAACCCGTTTTCGCGAAGGTCCATGAAGTTTTGGACGGGGATCGGGAAAATTTCGGGTGATCCACCCGGAAGTGCTGCAATCATACAAGACATTAGATTCTCCATTTTTGACAGGAGGGATACTATCACTGATTGTCAAAGAACCCGACTCGTTTCGATTATAGGGAGAGTTCTGGAGGGCTTAGGAGTCGCCAAATGTGGCGAGATTGCCTCTGTCATCTGCGGTATAGTTGTAGGCTGCGATGAACCACTTGCGAGTTTTAGAAGTAAGAATAGGAAAATATAATGTGCTAAATCATTGCTTTTGATGATTTATATTTGTTGATGAGGACTACACGACGGGCCGAAACTTTGATTTCGGCTTGCCTTGGTGTTGAGTTCGCTAAGACGTCGCCCCATCGGACTAGCCGCAACAACCGTCACCGACCTGTATAGGTGGGCATGGCACTGTCGCAAAAGAGCAGAACACGCAGCAGTTGCCGGGAAGAGGTTCCAAAACGGCAGCACATCCATTGCAGTCGTAAAACCACTGGCATGCGTTCGTTGGCATTATCTCGGTTTCAACATGTCCGCATTCAGGACAGGTGATTGTTGACGCAAGTATTACCTCGCTCGCTTCATTCTCCATAATGCATACCCCGTGGGAACGAGAAAGAAAGCCACCAGCGGCAGGAGGACGCTGTCACGATTCAAATAACCTGTGAGGCTAGACAACAGGCCAACGACGCTGAGAAACCAAGGTAAGATTGGCGTTACGCAGCACAAAGCTGCCGTTGTCGTGCCGACGATCCCGATCAAAAGAAGTTTATGGGTCATGGCGCGTCTACCCTAATCGCCCAGAGTGCTCGGCTCGCGCCACTTCTATCTCGGATCACTTACGCTCGCCGTAATTATGCTGTCGATCTGGAAGAACGGAACCGAATATCAATGGACTAAGGAGGAGGCCACCGCCTGACCGAATTCCCGCCCGACAGGGTGGGAGACGCTGTCCCGAAGGGACGGAGGCAGATTGATCTCGTACTTTCAGTTGGGAGCGCCTAACGGCTCATCCCGCGCTAAACATTGAAGACGATCAGCCACCGGAGGCCATTAAGAGGCGAGACCACTCGACCTCGGAGAGAACCATGACCCCGGACGGACAAGCAATTCTGCCACTTGACGTAAGTGCCGCGATCAGAGAACTGAG
>CAZJWF010000010.1:0-44510 GCA_964549375.1 uncultured Neomegalonema sp. | reverse complement strand
GAGTACTTGACTACGAATCAAGGGGTCGGGGGTTCGAATCCTCCCCAGCGCGCCAATTAAATCAAGCACTTAACAGTTTTAAGGTTCCAGCATTTTCTCTTTGCTGACCACCTGCTGACCACCGAAAATTGGTAGGTTGGTGAACTGAATTTGCTGACCACCGTGTGTGAACGCGATCAAAATTCGCACCGCATAACGAATCAAGCCCTCAGCTTCTGCTGAGGGCTCTTCTAGATCGGTCATTTGAAGATGTCTTCGCGATCGCTTGGATCGATGACCTTAGTGCTTGTCGGGCCGCAATTTCTGAAGAGTTAGAGTTCGCACTGGTGGCGAATGTCATCGGAGGCGGTTGCTATTCGATGGTCTTAGTGCAACCTCTGAAATCTGAAACACGATATCGAACCAAGACTCAACATCGCGACCGCGCCAATTGCTTGCTCGGGGCGAACTGCCATGCGCCTAAAAGTTGGGGGCGAGCTCTGCGCCCTACGCTGCCCCGGCGTTGGTCATCTTGTTCAGGATCCTGAGGCGGACTGCAATGAGAACGTGCAACGCCTCAATCTCCGCCTGCAGGTCGGTAGGATCCGCAGGAATGGTGGTAAATTCTGTGTCGGCGTGTTTTTCGACGGGGCGGCGCAGGATTGTGATGGCGCGCGTGCTGTACTTTTCACGGCGAATAAACCCGCGATCTTCGACTGCGTCCAATAAGCGAAAGACGCTAGATTTAGATTTGAGGCGAAGATGCCTTCTGATTTCTTCAAAACTTGGCGAAGTGCCGCCTGTCCTCGTAATTTCTGCGTCAATAAACTCGAATATTTCAAGTTGGCGTTTCGTGAGCATTACCGTGTCTCCTGTTTGGCTCAGAACCTCCGCTTCTGCTGAAGGCTCGGCATAATCGGTCATTTAATGGTAGACTGCCGATGCTTTAATCGGCGACGCAGAATCATTTCTATCTTCTGCGCTTCTCGTGCTAGAGTCCGCTACCGTGGCTGCCATCATCTGACGTGCTCGCAACTTGGTGCGCAGCAATCCAACTTCTTAAATCTGAAACCCGATATCGAACTGACCTACCAATGCGAACCATCATCGGGCCGTCTCCCCGTAATGCGGCGAGTTCGAGAAACCGCTTCGACGGATAGCCAAACACCTCCTCGACTTCCTTTCTCGTCAATAGCCGTTCCGGCGAGAGTTCCCCGGTAACAGTTGGCGAAATAGCAACCGTTTCGTTTTCTCCAGTCATTTCCTTCTCCACAAATAAAAACTATCGGGTGCAAGCGCGCGCGTTGAATCAGAACACAATTGCAGCAACTGCGAACCCAAACGACGCGGCTAGACAGAGTTTCATCCGGTTGATTGTGAGTGCCCAACTTCGGCGCTCTTCGGCAAGTTCCGCCGCGATGATTTTGCTGATCTGATCCAATGCCAATCCAACGATCTCTTGCGAAAACTGCAGCGAGTCGTTTCTAACGTCTTCAAGAACGTGACGGACGTCTTTGTAAGTAAGCAAATTCTCGTCTGCCCGTTTGGTTCGCTCGTTAGCGAGCAGCTCGCGTGTTGCCATCACCGCAAGCGCGGCTGATACGATGACTGGATCATCCGGCTCGATTGTCAGGCCGAACTCGGATGCCACCTCGCGGCGGAGGTGGTCGAGATTGAGGGCGGGCACGCTCATGATGTGACCTCAACTTCTTTGGGAACTTCCACGCCGAGAATCGCATCCATACCCCCGAACATTGTTCGACGAACTTTGAGGAGGCGCGAGCGCATTAGGATGTTGAAATCCGAATGGGAATCGACCGCTTCTTTGAATGATTTGTTCTCTCTTAGAAGAGCAGCAAAGTCCGCACCTGAGGTGTGAGATGCCATCCGGTTGATCTCGAAAACGGCCCGGATACAGTGTGCGTTTTGCCGATAGGCCGGCCACTCGGTAAAGCGTTTTCCATTGCGTTCGATCTCCTCCCAGTAATGGTTGAGCCAAACCATAACACCAGCGTCCTGACCGAAATTCTGGCAGACCTCCTTAAGATTCTCGACGGTGAACGGCAGTGCTGGGCCACCCGCTAGAGCGACGTGGAAGAAAAGATCGAAGCCATTTTCATTGAGTGTTTCGGCGAGATCGAGTTCACGCATGTAGTTGAAGAGCGGAACATAAGACGCAGCGCCGGTATCGAGGACCACTGATCTGTTGCTGTCGACGATCCGCAGGATCAATTGATCGAAGAAGCCGGGATTGATCTGCTGGTCGGCGTCAATCAACGACACTTTCTCGACATCAAAAGCGCGAACAGCGGCGAAGCTCGCATTGACGGGATCGGCATCGAAGGCAAGCGGTGCCTCGCCCTTCTCGGTGAGGTATTCTGTTAGCAGGCGCGCAATCACAGATTTACCGACGCCGCCTTTTCCGCAAAGCGTCATATGTACTGATTTACGAGAGAGTGTTGGTGTCATTTGATCGTCCCCATTAAAATCTGGTTGTTGGTCGTCTCTTCGGCCGGTCGACTTGTCCGGCCACTTACTCCTCGCTTCCGAAAAGCGCGTCGCAATCAGGGTCACTGTTCGGAGCTGGAAGGATCGGCACGCCGAGCCGGGCATGTTTTGGATGCTGATGCATTGGCTGCTGTGAACCGCCACGAGGGTGTTCTTGCGATCCGGTGACGCGGCCATCCCGCTTCGCCTTACCGCCAGTGTGCGCGGACGGCACGTCCGTATGCGCCTCACCGATTGCACGGCCTGTACTGGATGAATCCGGATCAGCACAATTGCGGCTCTGTCGCGTTTGCCCTGTAACCTGAAGCTTTCCCAATTCAAGCTTCTTCACCCAACGCGTAAACGCCGAATAACTTACAGCCACATCTTTTCGCTCCGCGAGATCGCTGTAGATCCAGGCAAGGCTCTCCCCTGAACTGCGACGCTTTAAAACCTCGTCGGCATATCGAACCGCTTCGATCCGACCTGTTCGGTGTTTCTGAACGGTCATCCTATAACCCCTTGAGTTCATCTTTTGTTCACGATATATCAGATAGAGAACAAAAAATGAACTGTCAAGATTGGATATCCATATGTTCCCGTACACCGAACGCTCAAAACATCAAGGGGCGAAGCTATCGTTGCTAATCCGGCACCTTGCAAAGCTGGGCGCAAAATATTGGTTTTTCGCGCTTTCTTGCAAAGGTTTGCGCTCGCGGGCGGGTTTTGGCGTTCTGTTGCAAAGAATTGCGGTCCCTTGCAAACCTGTGCATTCGAGCTCTGATCACAGCACTCTAAACGAAGTGAAAGTGTTGTGGCGGGATAGGCCTTTCTGAGATGCAGAAAGGTCAAATGACAGGGCCGACGTCGGCCACCCGTGAAGAGGATTCCGGTTCGGAACCTCAAGAGCTTGGCGCTCGGATCGCGAAAAAAATCGTCTCGCGGATGATCCACATCCGCGTTTGGCCGATTGAGGAGGCTGCAATGAGAGCGGCAGCCGAATCGCGTGGGCTGTCGCTCGCGGTCTACATGCGGCTCGCCGGGCTTCATATCGCGGGCGCGCCGACGGGCGCGGAGTTCGAGACGCTCGGATTGCCCGAGGCGATCCACGATCTGACGGGTGCTGCGAACAACCTCAATCAGCTGACGCGGGCCGCGAACCGGAACCGGGGCATCGTCATGACAAACCAGGATCGTTTGGTCATGGTTCGGTTGGGCGATCAAATCGAGGAAATCCGCAACCTATTTCTGCGGTATCGCATCACCGCCGCGAAGCGCCCCGGCGTGCTCATTCTCCCCACTGACAAGGGAGATCGGTGAGCATGGTTGGCAAGTCGAACAAATTAGCGGACGACGAACAGTTGCCGCATTTCCTGGCTCTCCTTCAGGACGACCCGTGGCTGGAGCTGGCGTGGCGACGAGCTATGGGAGCAATGGCACGCGAGCAAAACTTGCTCAGAGGCGGCGAGTCGTCTTCTCCGGGCAGTCGGTTTGGATATCGCCTGAACGCACAGCAGCGCATAGGCAATGCGATCCGCGCACCGCAAGCAGTTGTGAAAGTCGTGCGCGGCGGCGGTGCCGGGTCGCGCCGAGATCTGGAATCGCAACTCACCTATCTCTCACGCGAGGGTGAACTGGTCCTCGACGAATTTGAACCGGGTGGTACGAGCTTTGATCTGGTCGGCTCGTCAGAGATCGTGGACCTGTCGCATTCCTGGGCGAAGCGCTGGAGTGAGGCAGAAGCCCTCGACGGCCGTGCAGCAAGCGCGAAGACGAACACCTACCATCTGATCGTCTCGTTCCCTGAAGGTACGGACGAAGAGCGGGCCCATGACGCAGCGAGCACCTTTGCTGACAGGTTCCTGACTTCCGGAGAGTTCGGCGACCGTTGGGGCCACATCCGTGCCTGGCATACCGACCGCGCCCATCCGCACATGCACATCGTCATCGACCGACGCGGCGACAGCGGCGTCATGATGCAAATCAACCCGGCGCGCGATATCAGCCCCGCCCGCTTGCGCGGTTTGCAGGTCGATGCTGCTGCCGAGCACGGCCTCTTGTTGAACGACACGCCGCGCGTCTCGCGCGGTCTGCGAGATCAAGGATTATCGTCATCCGAATGGCGCACTGAGGAGCGCTATCAGCGGATTGGCAGAAATCCGAACCGTCTCGCTTACGAGAACCTCACGGCAGGCTTTGCCGATGAGATCATCCGCCATGAGGCGGCTGAGCTGCGCCAACTCGCGCGCACGCTTGAAGCAGGCAGAACGCTTGCTTCCGATACCAACGACCAAACCCAACACCAGCAGCGCTTCATTAACGCCCTCGACGGGGCGGCAATCGCGCTCGAACACGGAAAGGACCTACATCCCATGGAACCCCAAACACTCGAAGAGGATCGCACGACGCTGGATGCCCTCAGCGCCATGAGCGTGGACGATCTCGCTGAGACAATGCGCAACGCCGTGCGCGAGGCTGAAGAGATCGCGCCTCAGCTGATGGATGAGACCCAGCGCGCCAAGCTGGAAATCGACACGGGCCGCATCCGGGAGCTTTACGCACCCTATGTGCCGGAGTTTGCTGCATCTATTCGCGAGATGGATAGCGACGACGGCCTCAGCACCGTGATCGACAGTCGCCTTGGCGCGGATCAGGAGCGCGAACGCACTCCGAATGAGTTCGATCTTGATGCCTATGACAACGATCTCGATCCAGAACCGGTACGTCAGTCACCTGTGCGCACTCTCGGCGATGCTGACAACCGATTGATCGACGCCTATGCCGCGCGCGGCATGAATGGTGATCGCGCCCTTGCGAGGATCAAGGGCGGTCTGGAAGCCACTCAGGAAACCAGGAGTTACTGGCATGATCAGGAGATCAAAGAACGGATGCGGGTGGGTGATTTGCCGCGCAGCGAGGCGGAACGCGAGATGGCAGACCTGCATAACTATGCCAGTGGTACCTACCGTGCGGCCACACGAGCGATCTCACGCGGCGTCTCCATGGATGCTACGGAGGTCTATGCTCCGAGGGATCCGATCTTCGAGCGCGGTCGCGATACAGAGGTCGAGCTGGATCTCGTGAATTCTGATCGCGAGTCAGAGCGTGATGCGCTGGTGGAACGAAATCGCGATGACCCGCTGGTCGTCATCGAGCGCGACAGTTCTAACGATAACAACGGTACCGCCGCTTCCACAGATGACAAGTCGTCGGATGATAGCGGACGCGATCCGTCACGAGACACGGACCTCGACAAAACCCCTGAGATCGATCCAACCGCAAAGCCCTCTCATGAGGAGTTCATGCGGATGATTGAAGAGCAGGAGAAGGCGCTTCTGAAAGAAGACGCGAAACAAGATCGCGAGCGCGGCATTGATCGCTCGCAGGACATCGATGACGGCTTTGGCTTTTAATAAAAGGAACAAATTATGAACTATCATGTCCCATCCCGATTGCTCATCGCCTTCAGCCTCGTGCTGGGCTTTGCAGCCTTTCTCTTTGTAATCAATGTCTGGGTAGCGGTGGCCTTCAGGCAACCGCTCGACTCGGTCACGCCCTGGCTTTGGTTCTTGCCGCCCGACGCGTGGTATCTCGTGAACCCCGGCGTCTTCGACAATGCGCTTAAATGGGGCGCGGCGGCGGGTGGTGCGGTTCTCACAACTTGCCTATACCTTGCCGCTGAGGCTCCTCCCGGGGAACCTCACGGCGATGCTCGCTGGGCAAAGCGCCACGAGATTGCCAAGGCCGGTCTGCTTGATCCGTCCGGCGTCATTCTCGGCAAGTTGAGCGGCCCACGCTGGTTCGGTTCTTTCATCCGCAGCACTCGCGACAAATACTGCAACACCCTGCTTGTTGCGCCGCCGGGCGGCGGCAAGGGCGTCGGTGTTGTTATCCCAACCTTACTGACCTGGCCGGGCTCAGCGATTGTGCTCGACATTAAGGGCGAGAACTATGAGAAAACCGCCGCGCGCCGCAAAGCGATGGAAGACGAAGTCTTCGTGTTCTCACCTCTTGCTGAGGATGGCCAAACCCATCGCTTCAACCCGCTTGAGGCTGTTGCGTCCATGGAAGACAAGGCTTCGCAGTACACCGAGTTGCAACGCATCGCTGACCACCTGCTAGTTCCGACGGGTAACTTGGACAAGACCTTCCTGCCAGGCGCACGCGAACTCTTCGTCGGCGTCGCCTCCGCCATATTAAATCAGGAAAACCCGCGCATCGGTGCTGTCCTCAGAGCGCTCGCGCCCGCAATGCCGGAAGACGGATCAGCACCAATATCGAATGGTATGAGCGTAAGGCTTGAATCTCTGGCGAAGCAAGCCATCCATGAAGAGGCGCGCGACTCGCTTTTGCAGTTTGCCGCCGCTGATCCAAGATCGTTTACGACCTATCTCTCCGTCCTCAAGGGAGCCGGACTAGGAGCATGGGCAAATCCCGCGGTTGACGCTGCGACCAGTGCCAATGACTTCGATCTCGGTTCGCTCAGGCGCAGGCCACAATCGATCTTCATCATCATCGCGCCCAACGACATGAAAATGCTCGCCCCCGTCGCGCGGCTCTTTTTCCAATCCGCAATCGCCGCAATGCAGTCGGGTCTGCCGGGACCCGAAGATAAGTTACCCTTCTTGCTTCTTCTCGATGAGTTTAAGAAGCTTGGCCAAATGGAGGCGGTTCAGGAAGCAGCGGGTACGATGCGCCAATACGGCGGGCACATGCTGATCGTCGTGCAAGGCATTCCGAACCTCGAGGAAGTTTACGGGCGGGCTGGCGCACAAGGTTTGATGAACGCCTGTCAGGTTCACGCGTACATGTCGATCAATGACCCGGAAACGAAGCAGATGATCTCTCGATCTCTGGGTACGCACGCCGCCGAGACCGTCCAGGAAAGCACGAGCCAACAACTCGGCAAACTCGGCGGTAGCCGGACACAATCCCACCAGACCCGTGCGCAAAAACTTCTCAACGAGGACGAGGTCAACAGAATTGGCGAGGACACCATCCTTCTCCTTGCCAAGGACGCCAGACCGATCAAGGCGAAGAAGGTGAAATACTATCAGGATTGGACGCTCAAAAATCTTGCTGCGTTGAGCGCTGATGGCCTTTCGCTAAATGACGCTGAAGACGGGAATGAACCGCGCGAAGGCGATGCTGAAGTTCCTCGTCCGCTCCTGAAGCAAGCTCAGGGTTTTCTCGTCAATGTCGGGATCGCGAGAGCGAGCTTAGTGGCGCAGGCCGCGTAGCTAAGTCGTCGGGGTCTCGCCGCTGCGAGGCCTCGACCGGATGACGAAATGGCTTAGCACGGCCCATTGTTGACATCGCGATTCGGAATTGATCCGGCGGTTCAGCCAAGGATCGCGACCGTTGGCGGTTTCTCGTAGCCAAAGCGCTCCGCGTTATCTCACGCTGCACCGCATGTGTCGGAATCGAACGTAAAGCCGATATCCATCCGCGTTGCGCTTGCTCCAATGACGGCCCTCGTAGCCATTAAAACGAACAAACTTTACCGCATCGCGACCCGCTCCACAGCGACTTTTTAATGTCCCTACACAACTCCACACATCGTCGAAGAATGCTATTGGTTCCTCGCGGAGGGGACATCAGACCAAACTGACCTCCAATTGAATTCGAGACTCGGGTGCAGTCCACAAGTTATTGGCTGAAAGTCGTCGAACCTTGGTAAGTTCAACCGGAGCACAGAGTGAGTTTTTAGGAAAGACTCGCGCAGAATTGAAAAAGTGAGCAGTGAATGCCTGGATTCGATGGATGGTGCAATGCTGAGGACACACCAATTGGCAACAACACTTTGAGGGTGATAAACGGCAATCCCGCGCTGCTGGGTCTGGGCATTCAGGCAACAGCATCGCTCGTTCCGGGGCACTACGCATCAGAGGAACACGTCGCTCGTGCACTGAGACGGCTTGGAAAGCCAGCCGCAGCAGCGCTGATCGAGGAAAAACTCCCGACCACAAAAACGATCCGCTCCGGCGACCTAGGCGAGATATACGCAACGGAGTGGATTGACGCCTACAGCGGCGGCTATCGGGCGCCCATCAAGCGCCTGCGTTGGAAAGATCACCGAAATATGGCGATGCGGGGCGAAGACGTGATTGGGATGTTGCAAGATCCCCAAAGCCTGCGCCTTCATTTCCTGAAGACGGAAGCAAAAAGCAGGGCCGCTCTCACGGCCCAGGTCCTCAATGATGCACGTGCGGGACTGGATAAAGATGGCGGGCTACCATCCCCGCACGCACTATCGTTTATCTCGGCGCGATTGCTGGAATTGGACGATTTGCCGATGGCCGATGCGATCGATGATGCCCTATTAAAGCACGGCATCCCCTTGGTGACTGTCCGGCATCTGCTCTTCACGTTCTCCGGGAACGCACCTGACGCTTTTCTGTCTGCAGCGCTGCAGGCATATCCCGGGGAAGTAACCCAGTGGGGGGTTGGACTGCGCGTTGACGGTCACGGAGCGTTCATTGGCGCAATTTACGATCAGGTGATTGCCAATGCCAACAACGCCTGACGCAATCATTGCCGATATCGCAGAAGCGACAACTGCAGGGTTTCGCGGCAGTCTTATCGCGCGCGGGCAGGCACGAGCTATTATTTGGCGCGTTGGTATTCTACCACCAGACTCGCCCAACTTTGATAACCGCTTGAGCTATGATCTGAACTCATATGGCTATGCCCTTCTGGGTCTTGGGTTACGACTTCGGGAACTTGAGGGGGACGCTTCGCAGGCGCGGATCGCGTTTGAGCAAGCAGCAACGGCACTTGAGGCGGTCATCGCCAAGGGCGACCCCAACGAAAGCAATCGCAACTTTCACTTCGTCATGGCGGCAGCGAGCTACCATCTCGCCCACCTTTCGGCGCGGGCGTACTCTCTCCTCACGACGATCGAGAACGACGAAAACTTCTCTCCGCTCGAACGCGCCCTCACTGTTCTGATGCGGCGGGATTTCACTTCACTTCGTACCAGCGTTTTCGATTACCGCGCTTCAGGCTCGGGCAGTGATGCCAGCATTGCGGCAGCGCTTCAGGCTCAACTTGATCAGAAAGAGGCAGCCGACGCTCTCGTTGATGGTGGCGACGATTTTCTTTTCGAGGCGCTCGACACAGCATTGATCGACACATTCTTCTCGGCCATGTCCTTGTATCTTCTTGCCATTGAGCGAGGCGAAAAGCCGCTCATGGATCAGGCGATTGAAAGGCTCGAAGGCAGCCTGTCAATCTGCGCCGAGTTGAACCTCCTACCCCAATGGTGGTCTCACCGCGTTGCCATTCACCTGCTGAAAGATCTTTGGTCGAACACCTTTCATGAGAGAGTGCCTCTCCAACCGGTGGGCGGGGAAGCGGTTGATTGGCAAGGTCTCCGAGAGTTGTTCATAGCATCGCTTCAACAGCGACCAAGATCCGAGATCGACCTCTGGCCATCGCAAATCGAGGCAGCCAGCCGAGCAGTTGACCAATCCGACGATCTTGTGGTGTCTCTGCCGACAAGCGCCGGAAAAACGCGCATCGCAGAGCTTTGCATACTGCGTTGCCTGGCTTCCGGACGAAGGGTGGTCTTTGTCACTCCGCTTCGTGCGCTCTCGGCCCAAACAGAGACTACGCTACAAAGGACGTTCGGCCCTTTGGGTAAGACAATCTCGGCACTGTATGGCAGTGTCGGGGTCAGCGGGTTTGACGAAGATGCGATCCGTGAACGCGACATTGTGGTTGCAACGCCCGAGAAGCTCGACTTCGCTTTGCGCAACGATCCCTCCCTTCTGGATGATGTCGGCCTACTGATCTTCGATGAAGGGCACATGATTGGCATCAATGAGCGGGAGGTGCGGTATGAAGTCCAGATCCAACGGCTCCTTCGGCGTCCGGATGCCGATCAGCGGAGAATTGTTTGCTTATCGGCAATCCTACCGGACGGAGATCAACTTGAGGACTTCTCCGAATGGCTACGGCGTGACCAACCGGGCGGTGTGATCAAGCACGATTGGCGCCCAACCAGATTGCGGTTTGGTGAGGTTGTTTGGAACTCACCAATAGCGCGCCTGAACCTTCGCGTTGGTGAGGAACGGCCCTGGGTCCAGCGCTTTATTGTCGGTGAAGCCCCTCCAGACTGGGTCCCGCCCAAGCGCCGGCGCACACGCTTGTTTCCCGATAATCAACGCGAGCTTTGTTTGGCGACTGCTTGGCGCTTGGTTGACGATGGGCAAACGGTCCTGATCTTCTGCCCCATTCGGCGCAGTGTCGAACCCTTTGCCGATGTTATCGTCGACCTTCATGAACGCGGTGCGCTTCGATCCCTCTTGGAGGTAGATCCGGATACATTGAACACCGCGATAGCCTTGGGCGAGGAGTGGTTGGGACCCGATAGCGCAATCCTGAAATGCCTACGCCTTGGCGTGGCCCTCCATCACGGCGCGCTCCCCACAGCCTACCGAAAGGAAGTTGAACGCCTGCTGCGTGAAGGTGTTCTCAAGGTGACAATCTCCTCCCCGACTCTGGCTCAGGGCCTTAACCTCTCGGCAACGGCCGTCGTCATGCATTCTTTGCACCGCAATCGCAAACGGATCGATGTTTCTGAGTTCAAGAACGTTATCGGCCGAGCTGGGCGGGCCTATGTCGATGTGGAAGGCGTTGTCCTCTTTCCGATGTTCGACGGAATCGCCAAGAAGCGACAAGATTGGGAAGCGCTGATCAACGATCTGGGCGCTCGCAACATGGAGAGCGGGCTTGCGCTCTTAGTTTGGACACTATTGGCACGAATGCATCAGCGGGTTGGGGGCGAGATCGACCATCTTGTCGAATATGTCACGAACAATGCGGTCGCTTGGACATTCCCGGAAATCCCAAACGAAGAGCCAGAGGATCGTGATCGCGCGCTGGCTGACTGGGAGAGGCATGTCGCAAGTCTCGATACAGCGATCCTCAGCCTGATAGGGGAAGAGGACATTGCGGACGCGGAGATCGAAGCCGCTCTTGATGCAATTCTCCAGTCATCGCTCTGGCATCGTCGCCTCCTGCGCCAGAACGAGGATGTGCAGCGCGTGCTTAAGGCGGGCTTGGTGTCGCGAAGCCGTGTCATTTGGAACCAATCGACGGTGCAGGGTCGCCGCGGGTACTTTCTAGCCGGCGTTGGACTATCGACAGGGCTCGCCTTGGATGCGATTGCCGCAGATGCGAATCTCCTGCTTGTCCAAGCCAATGGGGCCTTGTTGAGCGGTGACACGGAGGAGTCAATTGGGGCCATCACGGCATTGGCCGAGATGGTCTTTGTGATCGAACCGTTTGTGCCGGATCAGATGCCGGACAACTGGCGTGACATCCTTCGTGCCTGGCTGTTGGGTGAACCTCTCGCGGCGACCGGTGCTGGCCAGGAATCTGAAACGCTACAGTTCGTTGAAGGAGGACTGGTCTATCGGCTGTCCTGGGCGATGGAAGCCATTCGTGTTCGCGCCTCTGCCAATGGTGATACAGTCGACGACTTTGGACTGACAACCGATGATTATGAACTCGGATACGCCGTTGCCGCAGTTGAAACCGGTACTGTCAACCGATCTGCAGCCATTCTTATTCAGGCTGGTTTCAACTCGCGGTTAGCCGCAATCAAAGCTGTGACGGACACGGGCACCAACCTCCAGACCGGCGGAGAGCTTCGACATTGGTTGAACTCTGAATCTGTCACCGCGTGGAGCGCGCAACCAAATTGGCCGACGCCCGATACTAGGGATATGTGGCTGGCGTTCACAAAGAGCTTTGCTCCTGCAGAAAGCTTGGTCTGGACTGATCGTCGGTATTGGGCGAACGTTGAGTGGCGTGGTGTCCAGCCCACTGCAGGTTCGCCAATTCAAATCCATCACATGGCGGGTGAGCCGCAAATACTTGCCCCAGATGGGGAGTTGCTTGGTACAGTGAAGGCTGCGCTCAATCCCGGGAGGGTCGGGCTGTTGCGGGCTCAGGTTGCTCAAGAGGAAGGGCGCATCAACATCGCCTATCTCGGCCCGGCCGACCTATCCAGCGATTAATGGAACTCCAGTGGGTGTTCCCTCGAAAAATGGTCAGACGTAGAATTTGAACGGCTGTTTTTCCTGTCCCTTCGCGGACCCCATCGTCAGCACATCTCCGACCATCTGCGCGAACCTGACAGTGACCGGCAAACCGTCGTTAAAGTTGCACGAGTTGTAGTTGATTTTGGTCAGCCCCATGATGTCTTCAAGCACAGACATTAGTTCAGGTTTCTTCCTGCTCTTGCTCCGCAAGATCGTTATGTGTAGCGGGTTCGGCGTTTCCGGTCCGATGTAAGTGTCGAGCTGCGGCACATAGCCCGTCGTCCAAAGATAGGCCGTTTGATGGTCCAACAGCAGAGCTGTACCTCGCAGGACCGGATAGTCACCATCTCGGAAGAGCTTGGTCTCTCCGCCCGTCGTTCGGATTCTGACGCCAACCACATTCGTGCCGCTTGGTGCGGCTTCACAAAAAGCGTCCCACTCTTCGTCGTTGAAGTATGTCTGGCCGTGAATGAACAGTTCCTTTGGCGGCCTACCATGCATGTCCTCGTAGGTTTCAAGGACGAGGCTCAGGAGGTTTTTGGCAGCGTCGCGCTTTAGGTGATATTCATAATCTCCTGTCTTCCAGGGCCCGTTGGCGCCGCGGAACACGACACCATCGCCTTCATTGAGGAACATCTGTGCGGCACAACAGCTGTGCCCTTCCGGGTCTTGTGGCAAGCTCTTGTAGACCATTCCGATGTAGCAAACGCCGGGTCGAACAGTGGCCAGACGCCAGGGCGGTCTGTCCTGCGTCTTGTAATAGAGACCGGTGGCGAGGTTCCAAGCAACCGTCGCCCGATCCTGCGTTTTTCTCTTCGGAAAGTTCGCTTTGTTCAGGAACGCCTCTGGTGCAAGCGTGGTCTCGCGGATCAGTTGGGTTGGGGCAATACTGAGAAATTCGGCCTTTATCCGGCGCCTGAAGTCCGGGACGTCAAAGAAGATGTCCTCGTCGCGTTGATCAATCACGTCTGCTTCAGATAGGAGCGGCAAATCGGCCTTCGCCTGCTGCTTCTTCCCAAAATCACCGACGACCATGGGTAAGCCGGTGCGCTGCGACTTCGGACGACACCTCTCGAAGACGATCTCCGGCAACACCATGAGCCACACGTCGACCGTGCGCTCGTCGTTCCGGAGATGCTTTCGGACACGGTCGACGAAAAGCATTGCAACGCGATCGACTGCTTCATGTAAATTAACGATGCGAGTGGCGTGATCGATGTCTCCCAGCGGAATCGAAAGTGCGCTACATTCATCGGGCTCGAACGTGATGCCGAATGCTTCCTCTAAACCTGGAAAACTGGCAAGGTGCAAACGATCCTTCTTCTCTCCTCTCCCAGGTGGCGGGACCTTCACGGTCTTTTTCAGCTTTCGGGCCCAGTCGCGAAAATGATCTAAACCGTCTGGCGTGCCGACGACGCCGATCCTGACCTCACGAGTCTTCTTAGCCTTTGACCATGGACCATAGAGGTAGAGGCCGTCCTTCGGGTGAGCGCTCTGTTGTCCATAGCAAAATTCGAGTTGCGGTTCTTGAAGGTGTTCAACCGCTAGGGAGATTTCTGGAAATTTCATTCCTTTGGTTCCTCCTCAACCTCAGGCCGACCAAGGGTCGTTTCATCGGCCTCTTCTTCGTCGCCACCAAGTTCATCTGGCAGCAGCGTGCTGACAGGGGACGAAAAAAGGATGGGTGATGCGTCCAGAACCACATGCTGACTGGGCGACATTTGGAGCCGAATGAAGGCGGAGTCTCCAGAGAGAAGGTCCATGAACGCGAGCATTCGGCCGTGCCACTGCTTGTTGCGCCACCCTTTGCAAACCGATCTGCGGAGCCGGTGCATCTTCTTTGGGTCTTCGACCTGCTTGCCTTCTGGCGTTTGATCGTCCGCGGCGAACAAGACGCGTGACTTCAGCTTGAAGTGCCAGAATGGCCAGTACGCCGGAAGGGCTGTCACACCGAACTGCCAGATATGGCCTTTGGCCACATTGCGCAGCATGGAAGAATGGCGCTCACCTTGCCGACCCCAGGGAAACCGCTGGCCGATCGATGCCAAAGCCGCCGAGGCATGAAACCCGACAGCATTGGAGTACATATACTGGATAAGCCCCCTGTCCCGGCAATAGTTGAACCATGCATCCTTTAACATGGCATTGACCTTGTTCGCCGCTGGCTGTTTCCAAAGCCCGAGATCTTTTGACCCGCTGGTAACGAACTCGTTTAGAGGTATCTCTTGGACAAGCTTGAACCGTCCCATTTCGGACAAAGCGTCCTCTACCTCGGGCGCCGTTGCGAAGGTAAGAAAACCTCTGCCCTGCTCAGCGACCGGGAACGGGCAGGTGGCCAGCGCTCGCTTGACGCTTTGGTCATCGGCAGCTCCCGAGAGCTCATAGAAGTTGATGAGGTCCGGCACCTCCTCGACGCGGAGCCAATTTGATGTGAGCCGCTCCGGTTCGGCAATAAGAGGTATGGCATTGCGCCGCCGGAAGAGTTCCCAGTTTGGATTGATGCTGGTCTGGGTATCCCTCTTGGGCATTTTCTGACGCTGAAGCGTCTTCACCAGATGCTGGAGGCCTTCACCCCAACCTCTCACAAAATCGACAGGCAATGAATCGCCAATACCTTTGACCTTCTGACTGTCTTCCAGCCTCAACGGAATGATGAATCGTGGGTCCTCTAGCCGCTTTCCAAGATCGATAGCAATATCGATATCGTCTTGAACGGACGAGTCGTTGAGCGTTTCAGCTCGACTGATGAGCAAGACTTTTGCGGCACGAGTTTCCAAGGCCGTGTTGACCTGCCTCCGCCACCGATCTCCGGGTTGTAGGGTCAGAACATCGGCAAAAACCTGATACCCCTGAGCTTCTAATTTTGGGCCAAGCCAAAGGGCAAAATCGTCATCGACTGGGGACGATTTGATGATGAAGACAACATTTCGCACTGCATCAGTGAACACCGGCTCTATGGGATGAGGCTTGGGCAAAAGTGAGACGATTGCGTCTGGTGTGCCGCTGGTGGATTTGAGTGCCTCCCGGACCGCATCGGCCACCACGGCCTTCATGACGCCCGTGCTTTGCTGCCAGAGTTTTGGATGGGCTTGCTCGATATCGGGGAATTTGCGCAAGAGTGCGTTTAGGTCATCGGGGCCCAAAATATCCCCGGAAAATAAAAGAGACGGTCCGATGATCTCGGCCAACTCTGCCTTGGCCATCGGGGTCAATGAGGCGGAGGTTGTCAAAAGGTAGCGTTGAGGTGCCAGCGCATCGATACTGGAACGCTCGGTCTTCATCTTTGATTTCAGCTTGGAAGCACCGGAACGAAGATAGTGTTTGGCCTGTAGGATCACATCGCCTTCTCCGGTCGCGTGGCGACCATCCATGCCATCGTCGGCACCTTCCGTAAAAGCTTCAAACCGAATGCCAAGTTCTCGGCCGAGTAAGTCTCTCGACAACGCTTCGAAGTCGGTAAAGGAAAGTGTGGCAAAGTCATAATTCATGTGGTTGTTATCTCAAGCTTCGGCGAACCCCGAAGTCTCTGCAAATCAAACATGGGTAGAAAACTATCCGTCGTAACGAATTTGTATGGAGATCTAGGGTTGCGCTAGCATGGGAAATCCGATCAAAAAAGATTTGGGTGGCGTGGATCCGTCACGCGATATAGTCGGTGTCTGATAGATCACACAACCCAATGTAGCTCGAGCAGGTGCTCTTGCCTACCTTATAGTGTGCAAACCGTCCGTCATTGCTGCCCTCCTCCTTCTCCAACAGAAGGTCTACCCTATTAGACTTCATGACCAGCTCGTTCGCTATACCGAAACCAAACTTGTAAGAGGCTTCTCTTGTCCGCCTTCACATAATGAAGCTCTGCCGTGCGCGAGGACAGCGAACGTCGACCTCCCACCCAAACCGTCGGGGGGTTCCCGTGATAAGTAGACGTTCGCTTCCGGCGATGCGCTTCAGGCCGTGCGGCACCATCGAAACTGCGATGTGGGCGTACTCCGTCAACTAATGCGGTGACCGCACCGCCCCCTATCACCACCGTCGCTTCGCGAAATCGCGATGACGGCTCCGGGCCGTACTACGCCGTCAACCTCCATCGCGCGCTATCGCAGATTTCAATGTGCGAAATGCACCGACGTCCTTCCCTCCGTTCGAGCTGCACAACGCAATCAATGATGCTTCGAGCGTAATCCACGATTTCCGTGCGCAATAGACCAAGCCCTGCCCGCATGACAAGGAAGGCCAGCCGTTCCAGCGCTGCGGCGGGCGAGTTGCCGTGGATGGTCGAAATAGATCCGTCATGGCCAGTGTTGATCGCCTCAAGATAACTCGAGGCCTCGACGCCCCGGATTTCGCCTAGGAGAATGCGGTCGGGACGCATGCGCAGCGTGGCATCAAGCAATTTCAGCGGACCTGATGCATCAGTTTCACCCGCAATAAGATTCACGGCATTAGAATGCGGTGATCGAATTTCCCTGGAATCCTCAATGGTGACTATGCGCTCATCTTCCGGGATTTCCTTGAGCAATGCGCGCAGGAATGATGTCTTACCGCTCGACGTGCCCCCTGAGACAAGGATATTCCAGCGCGCAGCAATTGCGGCATCAAAGAAGTCGGTGATGCGACCCGCTTCAAGATGCGCTTCGGGGTTTGTTCGGCCTCTCGGCATTGCCGCGTTTCTCGCTGGCGTTGAGATATAGTCAAACGCCTTGATCGATACATCGCGAAGGACGTCACGCCGGAGCGAGACCGCGTATCCGCTGGTCGTGACGGGCGGCCCGACGATCTGGACGCGCCAGACATCTTGGCCACGCGGACGACTCGACGTCACCAGCGGCGCATTCGTCCCGAGGCTTTTCGGACCAGCGAGTTGGGTTGCGAGCAACCGGGCGTCACTCGGTGCCAAACTTAAATCCGCAGAGCGCATCAGCGCGTCGCCCGAGCGTTCGATCCAGACCTTTCCATCAGGATTGACGGCAATCTCGATAACGCTTGGGTCGTCGAGCAAAGCACTCAGCGGCCCCAGTGCTTTGACGAGGTAGGTTTCTTCATTCACAACAGGAAGTCCTGCTGAACGAAGACATTAATCGGCGTGCCTTGGTCCACATGAATCGTGGGCGGAATCGAGAGATACTCGCCCAAGGCATCACTCGCCGTCTCCGTTATGGTTTCAGAACCGGTGTTGAGAGCTTCGCGGACCTCGGCGCGCGGCAGCACGGCATTCGCGCCAAATTGCCCGATGGCAGAGACCACGGAGATCAGGAACGCTGCCTCGAACTTGGTGCCAAAATGCTGATCGACATCGCCGGAGAGACCGGCGCGGCCCAGACCGTCGACGCCCGAAGAATTCAAGGCGATAGAGCGATGATCCGGCGTAACCGCCCGCGACCACGCAATGAGGATGCGGCTCTGGCCCTGCGAGAGCCCGGACTCGTAGCGCCCGATCAGGCGCGAGCCCTTCGGCAGGATGATCTGGCTAACATCTGCTGACCAGATGTCCTCGCTCACGATGGCCCGGATAGAGCCCGGCATATCCGACTGGATCGCGGTTTCAAGGACACCTGCAATCAACGTACCTTCGAGAAGTAGGCGTGACGCATCGTCGCCGATCGGTACCGCAGATGCGGCCCCACCAAGACCCGCAACCTGAGTACCGTTACCCGACGCCGCACCGGTCTCGTCGATAACAATGCCGCCAGACTCGCGTCGCGCTTTTTCCGCTTCCTCACGTTTGGTGGCCTCTGCGTTTGCTTCGGCGAGATCGGCTTCTGCCTTCGCGCGCAATCGCTCAGCTTCCGCCTTGTGCTCTGCTGCAATCCTTTCGCGCTCTGCAGCCGCGCGCTCGACGGAAATTTCATTGTCACGAAGACGAGCTTCGAGTTCGAGAAGCTCGCGGTCCCGTTCGAACTTTGCCCGTTCCGTCTGCTCAGTGTGCTGTTTCTCGATCGCGGCGAGTTCAATGCGCCGCTTATGGTCACGCGCGGCGAGATCTTCTTCGAGTTTGCGTATCTCGACACGCTCAAGCGCGGCAAGCTCTGCCTCCAGTCGAAGGCGGGCCATCTCACGCCGATGTTCGGCTTCGGCTTGCGCCGCCTCATCCGCATCAGAAGACCCTGCAAACGGCGCTGGCTGCGTCAGCATCCGCATGCGCAATTCAGTCAGTTCCGCCTGCAGCGCATCGCGGCGTCTTTTTTCTTCAGCTCGCTCTTCCTCATTTTCCTTCCGTGTCTTCTCCAGCAGCTCCTTGATGGCGGCACCGCTGGACTCCAACCCTGCGACTTTGGCTTCAAACGCAGCCGATGGATCGGCGGGCGGCGTCGCCGCAAGCGCAGCAAGCCGTTCATCCAGTGCCGTGATCGACTCTTCGAACCGTGACAGCTTGATCTCAAGCTCACTCGGACCTTCCGGCTCTGGCTGATCGAGCTTTGGATAGGCGCTTTGGAACAGGCTCGGCTTTGCAGCCGGAGCATGGTTCACATCATCCGGTGCTGGGATGCTCACACCGTTCTTGGCGGTCGCATCCGTCGGCGAGAATTTGACACCAAAGTATCCCGCACCGATCGCCAGTGCGACGGCGGTCACAGCACCTGCGCGCCATGTCAGACCGAACCGGTTGGGCCGGTAGCTATTGGAGCGATCGGTAATCGTTTTCTTGGTTTTGTCCTCTGACATTATTTGCCCTCACGATGTGATGGGTAATCGGCGCTGGCGATGCGCCGGGATTGCTCAGGTTCGGCATCATCCAAGAGCGCATCGTTGTAGATACAGACGACACCGCCTGCCCCACGCAGGGTGAACCGGGGTTTCACGGAATGGATGACCAGCGTGCCGTCAGGCAGCATGGAGGTGTTGACCACTGATTCCGAGCGATCCGGGGCCACGGCAAACGCCGCCGGACGCGGCGCACCCTTCGCAAAGGCGAGATAGGTTTTCGCGCCATCGTCGAACATACGAACGGGTTTCAGGCGTTTCGGGCCACTCGCCCGGTAAGCCATGTTGAGATCGTCTCCACCCGGCTCGCCATTTCGTGCAACGACATCGTCGATGCTCGAAGGCCGACTTCGCGACTGGGCGAACTCTTCCGCCGTCATCGGATAATCGAAACGGTAGAGGTATGTGAGAGAAGGGTCTTCGACATGAGGCGCATGGCGCGCTGTCATCTCGAAGCTGTAAACACGCTGGTTCGTCGTCACGAGCATGTTAGTATAGGCACCGCCATTATCGATCGGCACGACACTCAGCATGTCGCCGCGTTTCAGTCGATCCACCTGCCACGAGACATGATCGCCGAGTTGAACAGAATCCACTTTCTCGCCTCTGGCGAACTGGATCGTGGTCACGAAGCCGAAGTGGGCTGTGATCCGGTAGACCTGCGCGGGATCGAACACATAGGTCTTGATGCGCGTGTCATTGTAGCCCGCACTGCCGGTCTCAACGGCGAGCGCGTTTGTGGAACCAATCGCTGTGCATATCGCCAGCGCTGCAAAAATTGTCTTACGCATCGCTCTCTCCTTGGAAACTGTCGGCATCGATCCGATACGAGGTGACGGAGAACCCGAGCGGGTTCTGCCAGAGCGCTTCGAGCAGACGCTCGCCGCCGCGCGCGTACCTATAATCGAGCGTTACGACGTAGTCGCGCTCGGCCACCGCTCCGCCGTCACGGATGTGTTTTCGGATGCGGAGGCTCGCCGTATCCGCGTCGATGAAGCTGATCGAACGGATGCGAACCGTTACCTTGCCCCGGTCGCCGTATATGTTGCCAGGATGTTCCCCATTATCCTCGCCCCAGATGGCAAAGAGACTTTCAGCAGCCTGTCCCGTGCTTTCCGCATAGACGCCTTCGATGCGCTTGGCGTTGTCGGCCAGATCGTAGGTCTCGCGGTCGCGGACATAGCGGTAGAGGTAACTCTGCGTGATCGCTTCATCATCGTCGAGGGTCACATCGCCGATGCGCGAACGCACTTGTGACAGACCCGTCTGATTATCAACCGTGATGACCACCGGTTCGATCTTGTGGGTTGAGAGCGTATAGAGGCTATGCCCCAGACCAAGGGCCGCGAGTGCTAGAGCACAGGCGGTAAGGCCCCAGGCACGCCGGGCGGAGAGTTTCGCCGAGGCAAAGAGTTCTTCCTCCCAGACATCGCCGAGATCGCGATTGGTTTGCGGGTCGGGTTTCACAGTGTCTCTCCTTTATTCCAGGCGGTCTTGCTCGGCGCGCCTTGCAGCAGCGCCTTGCGTGCTGCGGGCCGCGCGGCATCGACCGCTGATTTGCGTTTCACGGCGTCTACGGCATCGCGCCGCGCTTGAGCAGGCGTGTCGCTCGTACCGACCACCGTTCTGATTTTTCTGCCCGCCCATTTGGCAACGCGCTGGCGTTGTTGGTTGCGGTTGTGCCGGGCGAAGTTCGTCCGACCATCGCCGCGCAGACCATGCGCGCGGTTCCAGGCACCGACCGCATTCTGCGTGACCTTCGAGATGCCATCGACGCCAATGGCGGCAGAGCCTGCAATCGATGCTCCGAAGCTCGGGATTTGGCGCAGCAGGAAGATCGTCAGGATCACAATCAGCAGGTATTCGGTGATCTCGCCAACACGGGCAATCTCATCAAGCGTCGAGAACTCTTTGATCGTCTGCTCGGTGACGAACAGCAAAAACCCGAGCATGACCATCGCCATTAGATAGGTGATGGCAAATCCGACTGTCAGACGAAGCCAGCCATCAAAGAACCCTTTACTGCCGTTGAAGAGTAGCATGGCCAGAAAAACGGGCGCGACCGCCGTGGTGACGCCAATGCCGATTTTTGACATACCGATCACAAGGATCACACCAGCGGCGACAATCAGCATCAGAAATAGAATGATGATGCCGATCAGGACCAGAGCAATCGTGCTGATTGATATGTTCTCAATGAGCATATCGCCAATATCGATGCCCGCGTCGATAAAGCGTTCAATTATTAGTGTGATACCATTATTGTCCTCATCAATTCCGGTCGCACCCACAACCAGCCGAACAATATCGTCCGGCATATCGGTCACTATTCCGTAGAACCAGGCATTGAATGCGGGCCAACTGGTCATGAAGCCCCATACGATCGCATAGCGCAGGATCAATCTCAGAAAGCTTGATACGGTCACTGCCGCCCAACCCATCGCGACGCTCAGGCTCATATGCATCAGCGCGAGCACAAGCAGCATCGCCATAAGATCGGACATTGGATCAGTCAGCGCACGGAAACTGGACTCGGCAAAACCGTCGACTTTCCCATCGATGTCTGCGAGCACACGGCTGGTCAGTTCACCAAGTGTCGACATCAATCACTCCCAAACTTCTTACGGTATGCCCGCTTACAATTTCGGACCGATCGGAGGACGCGGTTGGTCGTCCGCGTAGCTTCTTTGGAAGACGCTTTTCGCTCGTCAGGCGTCATGTCCAAGACGTCCGAACTCGGAGTGGTCACTATCCGAAGAAGATCGAAATAGCGGCCAGGTTCACGCTCGTTGAGAGCGCGCAAATTCGAAGGCTTGTTGTCTTCGATCGCGCGCTCACAAATTTCGAGTTCTTCTTCGCGTTTCGCCAACTCGTTGCGAACAGACTGCAAGCCAAGCGCGCCTTCCGGAAACTCCTTCCGAGCACGCTGATAAAGGCGCGTTTCATCGTCAGAAGACAGTGTTGCCGCCAACGCATAAAGCTCGTCGTCAGACATCGCCCGCACGTCTTTTAGCGTAAGCTCATCTGCAAACGCCGGAGCGGCAAAGGCTGCGATCATCGCTGCAATCAGGATTGGCTTTCTCATGTCGATCACTCCTTAAAGTCGAGGCGGCGCTTGCCGGTCTCGCGGTCGCGCAGGGTTTCGTTTGCCAATGCAGCCTGCATTTGGGATGCGGCAGCGTCCAGACGGGATTGATCCGCCATCATAAATGCCAATTCTGCCATCATCCGCGTGTTGATATCCACCGAGGCTTTTAGGTCCGGCGTGGTATCGACGCTGGCGAGCAGCGATTCCACGCGGGATATCGAGGTGTTAGCGCGGGTAAAGGCATCTTCGGACAAAACAATCGCCGTACTGGTCGAGGCACTGGCGAAGTTATGCGCTGCGACCTTGGCCGGAACCCGGTTCGCATCGAACAGCTCCGCTGCATCCGGGATTTGGTAGGTATCGCGCAAGGTGGCAATCTGCGCGGACAGCGGGTTGCTTGCTGGCACCCCCACTCCAAGCAGCGTTTCGTTGATATCACTGAGCGTGTCGGCAATACGCCGCGCTTTCTTTTCAGTGGTGCCATTGAGGAGGCCGCCCATGCCGCGCGATCCGGTCAGCGACTCGTACTGCCGCTCCAGCTGATCGATCTGCCGCTGGAGTGCCGTCACCGTTTTGATCGCCTCCAGCACCTGTATCGTGAGCTTGCCGAGTTGCTTTTCCTCGACGCCGTGGGTGAGTTTCATCTGGAGGAGCTGGGCGAGCGCCTGACTGACATTGGCCCCGTCGAAGGTCGGGATACCGCTGGTATGCCCCGGTGATGCCGCGAAGAGCGCACCTGTGATCGCGAGGATACTGATGGATCGTCTCATGCCAGACCTCCCGTCTCGATATTGATCGGCGTTGCGTCATCGGCGCAGACGCACGGGGATTTTAGCTCCCGGTGTCGTGAGAGCGCCTCCTGGAACACCGTGCAGCCCGAGAGGGTCAGCGCAGTCGCTACGATGAGGAAAGATCGTTTCATCATTCCGTCTCCATGTATTTTGAAAGCCATTGATCGCCATGCGCCGCGCGCAGGCGGATGAGTTCGGCAACGGACTCAGCCGTGCCGGAGAAGACCTTCAGAAGGTCTGGTGCGCCCGAGAGATCGAGCCGTGCGAAAGCAGCACTTGCGCCCTGTTTGATGAGGAAGCTGCGCCGCTCGATGGGTGTTGTGCGCAGGAGTTCAAACTCGCGTTCGCTCAGACCGAACACCTCGCGATAAACCGGTTCCGACGCAGTCTCATTCGGGAAGAAGATTTTTGTGGCCGTTGAGGAGATGATCGCTGGCGCGATGTCACTGCGCGCGGCATCTTCCGGTTCCTGACTGAGGAAGACGACCAACCCGTTTTGCTTGCGCACGGTTTTAAGCCAGTCCTCGATTTTGGCGGCAAAGGCCCCGGATTTCAGGAGCCGCCAAGCCTCATCAAGCACAATAATCGTCGGTTCGCCGCTTTCGAGCGCACGGTCAAGGCGATAGAACAGGTAATCGATGAAGGCTTCAGCGTTCGCCTCATCGCGAAGGATCGCCGTCATATCGAAGCCGGTGATCGGCTTTGAGAAGTCAAGCGCATCGCGGTCCTGATCGAACAGCCATGACCGGGTAGCGCCTGAGTGCCATTCGGCAAGTGCATCGCTGATTGCGCCGCTGTCGTCGAGACCATTGAAGAGCTCAGCAAAATTGCGGAACCGGCGCAGACCGGGCCAGGCCTCCGCATTGGTTGTGACTGCCTCCGCAATCGCATCGCGCTGCAGAGGTGTCGGCGGTCTTGGCAGCCGCGCCGTGATCCAGTCCCGAAGCCAGGCCTGCCCCCGCGCATCAATGGCCTCCGCAAAAGGATTGAAACCAATGGCGTCATCCGGTCTCAAACAGGCATACCGACCGCCAAGCGCGCGGATCGTGGCTTCGGCTCCTCTGTCTTTGTCAAAATAGAAAATGCGCGGCGGGCGCGGCAGCGTCATCGCCGATGTGATCAGAAACCCGACGAGAGCGGTCTTGCCAGCGCCCGATGGCCCGAAGACAAGCGTATTGCCATTTGCCGACTGACCGCGCGCATGGAAATTGAACCAAAACGGCGTGCCGCTATCGGTTTCCAAAAGCGCAATCGGTGCCTTCCAGGTGAGGTTGGTGTCATTGCCGCTGGCATGGGTGTGGAACGGCGCCAGATCGGCGAAGTTTCGACCGGAGATCAGCGCCGTTCTGGCGCGATAGGCCATGTTGCCGGGGATCTGCGCCCACCAGAGCGCTTCCAGCGCGATGTCCTCGCGCACCGGGCGTAGGTTCGCCGCCGTAAGCGTCGTCACCATATCGGACGTCGCTGAGGCCAACTCAAATTCCGAGTCCGCGAGAACGGCAATGGATATGTGATGATCGCCGAAGACCTCACGTCCTGCTGCGACATCGTCCATCGCATTGTCGAGATCGTCCGCAAGCGAATGGGCTTCGTCCTCGGCCACCTCCATCTTGCGGCGAGTCCATTTCATGCGGGCGAGCGTGTCGGTTGTCTCGCGCGGGATGAAGCTTTGGGTGGCGATGAATTCGCATGGAGCGGCGAGCATTGCGTTCAAAGCACCGGGCCATGTGGCATCGCCGTAAGCTTTAAGCGCCATCATCGCGGCATAGCGCGTGTCTTCTGGCGCAGGGCCGCGCAATTCGAGCGTCTCGCCCCGGAAGATTGGGCGATGGGTTGGAAGCATGACATCGAGGCCGGTGCTGGTCTGCGGCATTGGGGTGGCCGCGCCGTTGACGAGCGTGGATAGAAAGCCTGTGAGAAAAGCGCCATCGTCCGTTTCGGTCGTGAGCGCTTGCGGTCCCAGACGCGCGAGCATGGTCTGGGCGGCAAGGCCGATTTCGTCGAGACTTCGGGAAATCTCGGTGCGGGCCGCGATGTGTTCGATCTTGTCTTCCTCCTGAGCACGGCGCGAGGCAAGCCAGCGCGGTGTTTTGATGAGCGGGCGGCGCACCAGCGTCAGGAAATGTTCAATCCGGTAAAGTGCGCTAGTCGCCAGCTCCGCACGGCGCAACGTGTCGACATAACCGGCAAAACCGGTTGCTTGCTTGCGCGTCGGCAAATCGGCTTCGCGGATGCGCGTGCGGATGGTGTGGACGTAAAACGCCGTTCGTGCGTCGCCATGCTGACGATAAAGGTTCGCAAGCGTATCGCGCATTGCTTCGACGCTGCGTTTGGGGAGCGTTTCTGATGCAAGGCCGCGCAGACGAAACACGCGCATGGCATCACCGTTCTTGGTGATGAGCGTATTGCCATCCCGGATGCGCATCACGGGGATGCGGTCCGAGACCTTTTGCTCATTGGCGATGAGACGCCAGTTTTGGGTCGAACGCAGCGCAAGGCTACCACGGGGCATAGCTTGATCCTCCCCAATGCTGGGCGTTGCGCTGGGGCGGCGTCTTTCTAAGACGCAGCGTCCAGCAATCGAAGAAATACGGGTCCTTCCACGCAGCGAAGCGGATGATCCCGTAAGCGGGCACCGCGACAAAGAACGCCACGATGAAGCTCTTGGAGAGTTGGAGTGCCGTCACCGCGAGAACGGCAACAACAAGCCAGTGCGCGATTGGCACCCCGCCCCAGGCGGGCGGGCGTGTGAGCGCCTGATAGAGCGGGGTCGGCGTCATCGGCTCAGAACCACGCATCGAGTTGGTCGGCCAAGACTTTGGCATTTGCCATGATCATCGCCAACACGACGACACCGGCGGCCATGCCGATGCTTGCGCGCCGCGCGAGGATCATGAAGACGGCAGCAATGATCGCCAGCGCCACGATGATATTGCCCATATTGCCTTCGAAGAACTTCAGAAAGTTCGTCAGGCCGTCCTCGGCTTTCTTGAGGCTTTGGGCCGCCGCTGGATCGATAGCCCCAATGGCGACGACTAGAGCAAGCGCAAAGATCGGCAGCGCGTTTCGGGTGAGAGATTTAAGCATAGAGTTTAGTCCTTTCAGTTTGAGGCAGTGGTAATGGTGGATGGGGCGAGACCGGCATCGCGCATGACGCGCGCGACGAAGGTTCTGGTCTCGGGGATGTTTGGAATGCGGCCCAATCTGGCAACGCGGGTTGGTCCGGCATTGTAAGCTGCAAGCGCCAGCGGCCATGTGCCGAAGCGCTCATATTGTTGACTCAGGTAACGCGCGCCGCCGGTTAGGTTTTCTTTTGCGTCACGCGGATCGACGCCGAGCGATTTTGCGGTTCCTGGCATGAGCTGTGTCAAACCAATCGCGCCTTTCGGCGAGATAGCCTTTGGATTGAAGCCGCTCTCGGCATTGATGAGTGCGAGGAAGACGCGCGGCGGGATGTGATGCGTCTCCGCCGCAGTGATCGCAGCATCGGTCCAGAGCGGTGCATCGGATGTCGTCTTTGCCGACAGAGGCGCTGGACGCTGAGCAGGCTTTTGCGTTGGGAAGCCGATGTAGGTAATCGCCTCGGGCGGCACACTTGCATTGAACGCGCTCGAAACATTTACCGGGATCGTGGTGAATGGGGCAGCCGGTTCAAAGTCGCGCTCGATGCTCGGCGCGTTCACCGCTACGTTTTGCAAAGCCGCACCGCTCTTCAGACGGTTGAGCCGCTCACGTTGCAGGTAGTTAATCGCGGGTTTGCTTGTGGCGATTCCCTCCTCATCGAACTCGAAAACCGTTGCCGAGGCGGAAGCCGGGATCATCATCAGGGCAGTGATTCGCCCGATTATTGTTGCGCTCCGTTTCGTCTTGTTTCTCAGCATCTCATCTTCCTTCATCACTCAATTTGTTCTTGAATTGTTCATAGCATTTGCCCATCTATTTTTCTACAGAAATTTAGAACGGAAAATGAACATGCTGATTGAATATCTGAGCACACTTGCTGCCCGTAGAGCAGCGCGAAACACGGCGATAGCCGTCGCAGCTGGGGTGTTTTGCGGCTTCGGATTGGTATCAACGAACGCGAAAGCCGGAGCCTGCAGCAGCGGCCATTACAACGGCACCGACATTGATTGTGCGATTATCCTGTGCCTTGTCGGAGGCTTCGGCCCGTCGGAATGCAATGCGGCTTACGGATGTTTCTGGCACCGCCTGACGCGCGTGCCGCCAAAGCCACCGATCGGATTTTGCCCAATGGGATCGATGGAAAATTCCGAGTATGAGGATGATGATCGCGATGTCTTTGAGCTGACAATGAAAGAGCTTGAAAGTTTCGACTTCCCCGAGGGCGCCGAAAGCCTGCGCAGCGTCCACGCGACCCTCTATCGATTCACGAAGACCTGTTATCGCGGCGCGCAACAAGACGAGTCTTATGATTGCACTGCGACGTATCAGGTCAAAGGGGATGGCTCGCGGTTTCGGTCCATCGACATCACCGGCCATTTCCGGGGTAAGAAGATCGAGTATGTCGATGGATTTGGCGTACGGCAGGTCGTTGGCGATGCCGAACAGAAGATCACCACGCCTTACAACTGCTATCAAAAAGGACAGGGTGAAGGCCGGGCTTGTTCCTATCGAACCGACTGGAAGCCGATTGCGCGCCGGATCCAATGATCTCTGCGATGGCTATGGTCAGCGCAGGATACGGTCCACGCGGGCGGGAGCGCTCTCGTCGCTTCCCTCGCTATTCGCTCGTCGCTCCTTGGGGTCTCTGTTAACCGCCCGCTTAGGTCGAGAAATCCTCACCCTGTCGGCCATCGGCTTGCGAAGCCGATGCGGGCGATGGCCGGGTATTCGTCCTGCTCTTCTCGTTTCTCTGCTAGATCAGGATGCGTCACAAGTGTATCGTCAGTACAATTTCGATGCTGGGATCAAACATATTTTTCTCAATCCGATTTCGAACTTTAAGGGTGTCACTCTGCATTTGAGTGAGGCCGTGCCAACGCTGAAAATCAATTCGGTCCTGCGGCGAGACCCCGACCCGTGATGTCCAAGCGAACTCCGTCCCCCGATGAGCCATCGCTTTCCTTTGACGGCCCGAACGGTCAGATTATTGCGTACCGACTCAATGACCGAAAAAGTAGACAGCCATGATCTCTCGCAGAAACATCTTGCTTTCCGGAGCAGCGCTCGCTGCATTGCCGCGCAGTGCCAACGCCCAAAGATCATCAATCACACTCGAACCTAAGAAAGGGCTTGCGCGATTGGCACCGGACGATCTGCCAGAAACAGCGATCTGGGGGTACGGCGGAAAGGTCCCCGGACCCGAAATTCGCGTCATGCAAGGCGAACAGGTTTCCGCTACTCTGTCTAACGGCCTCGCCCAACCGACCACGGTACATTGGCACGGCATTCGGATAAACAACGCGATGGACGGCGTGACAGCCCTGACACAGGATGCCGTGCAGCCGGGTCAGAGCTTCGATTATCGTTACACTGCTCCTGACGCCGGGACCTTCTGGTACCATCCGCATAACAGGACATGGGAGCAGATGGCACGAGGGCTTTACGGACCTCTGATCGTCGAAGAGAAAAATCCCCCGCGCTATGATCGCGATCTGGTTCTAATGCTCGATGATTGGCGGTTAAACGAGGAGGGAGCAATTGATGGAGCAAGTTTCGGCTCCCTGCACGATTGGTCTCATTCCGGTCGTCTCGGAAATTGGCCGACCGTCAATGGTCGCCCGCAACCTGAATACCCCGTGCGCCAGAACGAACGGCTGCGGCTTCGCCTGATAAACGCTGCTAATGCCTCGGTCCTTGTCCTGCGGCTCAACGGGATGGATGCACAGATTGTCGCCCATGACGGCATGCCAATCATTCCGAAAAAATTGACGGGGACTATCTTTCTCGCCCCCGCACAGCGGATAGACCTGATCGCTGACGTGACCGACGCCGCGAAAGCCAGCTTGATGCTGACGGGGCGAGAGAGCTTTGAAGCATGCTCCTTCCCGGTCGAAGGCGCACTACGCGATGCCCCGCTGACCGATCCCGTTGCGTTGCCGCCCAATCCCCTCAATACAATAGTGGACCTCGCGAACGCCGTACGTGCGACGCTAACCATCGAGGGCGGGGCCATGAGCGGTCTTGCAGAAGCCCGCATCGGCGGATTTGGAGCGCGGTATCGCGGAGAGACCGAATCCGAAGGCCCGGTTCCGATTCGGGCGATGGCGAGTTCTCGAGGCCTGGTCTGGGCCATGAACGGGGTAGCCGGAATGCCCCTCGATCCGCTTTTTAGCGTCAAGGCCGGGCAAACTGTCATTGTGAAAATCGTCAATGAGGGTGCATGGCCCCACGCCATGCATTTTCACGGGCATCATTTCCGGGAAACGAGGGATGGAGCACCCTGGCGCGACACGCTGCTCCTGACACGGAACAAGACGAAGGAAATCGCCTTTGTCGCAGATAACCCCGGTCGCTGGATGCTTCACTGTCACATGCTTGAGCACCAAGCGGGAGGCATGGCGACATGGTTCGAGGTTACGTGACAAAGCGAATAATCACCGCCTTCGGCGTGGCAGCACTCCTCATGTTTTTGGTTATGCTGACGCTGACTGCCGAACCGAAAACGGTACGTGCTGAGGAGAATGTGTTCTCGGCCATCATCGACATCGATCCACCATCGGGCCCTAATGCGGAAGAACCTTCTCTGTTTGCGCTCGAAGACGGACGCATCGTGATGAGCTGGACAGAAGCGCTGGACGATGGGTTTGCAGTCAAGGTCGCGATTCGAAACGGGGATGACTGGAGCGCGCCTCAAACAGTCGTCGCGTCTGAATCGCTATTTGTGAACTGGGCAGATTTTCCATCGGTTGCCGCGTTTGATGACGGGACTCTGGCGGCACATTGGTTGAAGGAAACCGGTGATAACTATGACTACGATCTCAAAATTGCGCTTTCGCAGGATGAAGGTGAAACCTGGGGAAAGGCGTTGACGCCGCATCGTGATGGTCAGTCTGTCCAGCACGGATTTGCGAGCCTGTTACCGATGTCAGACAATAAGATGCTCGCGGTTTGGCTCGATGGTCGCGCCTACGGGGGCGACGAGGTTATCGATAAGATGCAACTCCGTGGAACGGTTATCGCCGCCGACGGTACCTTGAGCGATGATGCTTTGCTGGATGTCAGTACGTGCAGTTGCTGTCAGACCTCTGCAGCCATGACCGGCGACGGAAACGCTCTGGTCACATATAGGGACCGGACGGAAGGTGAAATTCGTGACATCGCACTGGTCAGGTTGGTTGATGGCGTCTGGTCTGATCCTGTCGTCGTTCACAAGGATGGGTGGGAAATCTCAGGATGTCCGGTCAATGGACCCGCAATCGATGCAAAAAAAACGTCGGCCGTTGTTGCGTGGTTCACCCAAGCTGGTGACATTCCTGCAGTAAAAGTGGCTTTTTCACGCGATGCCGGGCGCAGCTTCGAGAAAGCAATTCGTATCGACCAGGGGAAGGCAACCGGTCGTGTGGACACTATTCTGCTCGGCGATGGGTCCGCCCTCATCTCTTGGGTCGAGTGGACCGGCAGCGCAGAGGTACTCATGGTTTGTATCGCCCAACCCGGAAAGGGTTGCAGCGCACGTCAAGCGATCACGCTGAACAAGGCGGGTGGTTCAATGAATTTTCCGCGTATGGTACAGACGCGCGACGGCGTGTACATCGCCTGGACCCAGCCCGGACGTGAGACAACCATTCGGATGGTGCTCGCAAAACAGTGACGCTGACGCGGACGCTTTTGGGCGATGGTCGTTGCCTCGCGGGTCAGTTTCCACGCCTGGTCCGGCCACTGCGAGAGCCGTGCCAAACTGATACAAACGGCCTCTCACGCAATTATGTAATCTAGTGCCTTGATTTTAACGCTTTGAGACGCCTAATAAGGCGGATGAGATTGTTCCGCGCGATCATGATTTTCTGTCTCGTGGCTACCCTGTCCTTGGGTGGCGCGCTTTCGCACGCCCATGCTGCGCCGCTTAGTCACGATAGTGAGTCGCAGGTTGTTCATGATCATGGCGCATCCAGTCATGACCACGGGCACGATGTTGCGGCATCGGAGACCCCTGACACTTCGCCTCACTCGGAACATGACGATGCGCACTGCTGCACAGTCGGTGCCTGTTCTTTTCTGGTCATGGAAGCGCCGTTTGTTTCCGTCCGGATCGTCTTGCAGATCACCCCTGCAGTGACCGGCATTTCTTACCCCTCACGTTTCCACGAGCTCGATTCTCCTCCTCCCCGAAGACTCTCCTGATTTACGTGAACGTCAGCCTTCCATAGCTGGCACAGATCAAGAGACTTCGGAGAAACTCCACATGAAATCGCTGAAAATTGCGGCATCCGCCGCCTCTATCGTCGTGCTCGCCTTCACGAGCGCTCCGTCCTTCGCTGCAGGATCCGGTGACCATTCCCACGGGCATGGCGCTTCTGCGGATATCGGGACACCTGGCGGTACGCCATCGCGCACCGTCAGCGTCACCATGTATGACAACTACTACGAGCCGGAAAGCATCGCAGTAGCCCACGGCGAAACCGTGAAGTTTGTCGTCAAGAACGCGGGCGAATTCGTACACGAATTCAACATCAATACCCCTGCGGAGCATGCGTCTCACGGTCCGCACATGCAGATGATGTTCGACATGGGAATGATCGAGATCGATAAGATCAATCGTTCGGCCATGGCCGCCTCGAAAGGCACCGATCACGACATGAGCCATGACGAGCCAAACTCGGTTCTTATGGAGCCGGGTGAGACGCGCGAGATGGTGTGGACCTTCAACACCGACAGCGATCTCGAGTTCGCCTGCAACATCCCCGGGCACTACGATTCCGGCATGGCTGGTGCGGTCAGCATCGCTCACTGAGCAGATTAGCAGATGGCCCGCTTCGGGCCATCCCTTCCCACATCATCAGGAGATCGACATGCAACGCTTCATGCGCAATGCCCTTCGATCCGCGCTGGCTTTATCACTCTTCACCGGCAGCGCCGCACTCGCGGGCGAATACAATATCACCATCGATCAGGTACAGATAAGAACCGATAACGGCGTCAAAACCGGCGTTGGCTTTAACGGAAAATCCCCCGGCGAGACTCTCCGCTTCAAAGAGGGCGAAGACGTTGTTCTTAACGTGAAGAATAACCTGAGCGTCGATTCTTCAATCCACTGGCACGGGCTGATCCTGCCCTTCCAGATGGACGGTGTTCCCGGCATCACCTTTGACGGGATCAAGCCCGGCGAAACCTTCACCTACAAGTTCCCGATCGTTCAAAGCGGCACTTACTGGTATCACAGCCACAGTGGATTTCAGGAACCGGATGGGGCCTATGGGTCGATCATCATTGATTCCGCGAAGCGCGAGCCGTTCAAATACGATCGCGAGTACGTTGTCATCCTAACGGACAAACACGACCATTCCGGCGCACGCATCATGCGCAATCTCAAGTCGATGCCGGATTACTATAACCGCCAGCAACGCACGCTGTTCGATCTGTTTTCCGATAGCAGCGCGAAGGGTACTGGCGCAGCGCTGAGCGACCGCTCGGACTGGGGAATGATGCGGATGATGCCGACCGATATTGAGGACGTGCAAGGCTACACCCCGCTCATCAACGGTCACACACCGGATATGAACTGGACTGGCCTGTTCGAGCCGGGTGAACGTATTCGTCTGCGCTTCATCAATGCCTCTTCGATGACCTTCTACGATATTCGTATTCCGGGCCTGAAAATGACGGTTGTGGCAGCGGATGGAAATAACGTCCAACCGGTTTCCGTTGACGAATTCCGCATTGCGGTCGCCGAAACTTATGACGTCATCGTGCGGCCTAAGGAAGATAAGGCTTACACACTTTTCGCCGAGTCGATGGGCCGCGTTGCCGCTGCACGTGGCACCCTGGCCCCACGGATGGGCATGACGGCTGAGGTGCCTGAGTTGCGCGAGCCACCCCTGCTGACGATGGCCGATATGGCGCTCGATCCCATGATGGCTGGCATGGATCACGGCGAGATGATGATGGACGATATGGACCATTCTAAAATGGCCGGTGAGCACAAGATGGCGGACGGCACCATGATGAAAGGAATGGACCATTCCGCCCATGGCGACGGCGAGCATAAAATGGCCGACGGGACGATGATGAAGGGCATGGACCACAGCGCCATGGCCAAAGACGACGAGCCATTGCCTCCGGGAGCACACCGCATGCCCGATGGCACGATCATGGGCGGACCGGGTGAAGACCCCTACTACGCGGCCGGTTCTGGCCTGACGCCGAAAGCGGCCAATGGCGGAAAGTTCCTGTCCTACGCCGACTTGAAAGCACAGAAGCCTCTCTACGAAGACCGCGAGGCCACCCGCGAGATCGAGATGCGTTTGACCGGCAACATGGAGCGGTATTCCTGGTCCATCAACGGAATCAAATATGAAGATTCCGAACCGCTGCGCCTGCAATACGGCGAGCGTGTCCGCTTCAAGTTTGTTAATGAGACGATGATGACCCACCCGATGCATTTGCACGGCATGTGGTCAATCCTCGACAATGACAAAGGCAAGTGGGATCCGATCAAGCACGTCGTCGCCGTGGCACCGGGTACAGTTGTCTACATGGAGACGGAAGTCGATGCGCCGGGTCAGTGGGCATTCCACTGCCACCTCTCCTACCACGCCTCCAGCGGCATGTTCCGTAAGGTAATCGTGGAAGGTGGACCGAAGGAGGCTTCATTGAGCACTCCAACCGGTAGCGGCGGATGAGGATCATGCGTGGGGCCGCAATTGCAGCGGCCTTCGTTCTGTGCGCGAGCGGGGCTCGCGCACAGGACATCTCCGATGCCGGGCTGTTCCTTTGGGGCGTAAAGTTCGAACGTCTCGAATATCGGCACGGTGATGAGGATGAAAAAATCCTAGCCTATGAGGGCGATGCGTTCGTCGGCACGGACGAATTCAAGCTCCGCTGGGAAGGCGAAGGGGAATACGACACCCGCGAAAAGGTGCGTGAAACCTTCGAAAACCAGGTCACTGGGATGGTCCCGATTTCGCCCTTCTTCGACGCCAAAGCCGGACTGCGCTTCGACAACCCGGAAGGTCCTGATCGGGTCTACGGCGTCGTGGGTATCCACGGTCTTGCGCCGCAATGGTTCGAGGTCGATATGGACATGTTCCTCAGTCAGGAGGGCGATGTCTCAGGTCGACTTGAAGCCGAATACGAAGGGCTGATCACGAACAGGATCATCCTCACGCCTTCGGTAGAGGTCGATTTCGGGTTCAGCCATGATCGCGAGATTGGACTTGGAACGGGCTTGCGCAGCGTCGAAGTCGGGGCGCGTCTCAGCTACGATCTCGTGGACCGGTCTATCGCGCCCTATATCGGTGTGCATTACGAACACCTGTTCGGTGGAACGCGCGCTCTTGCAAACTCGGAAGGCGAAGATACCGAAGCCGTCTTCGCGGTCGCGGGCGTCCGGATCATGTTCTGAAGACAGATCGGAGCCGCTCCGGCGGCTCCGAATTCCACCAAAAGCCCAGTCCTCGGAAGGCACCATGACCCGTCATCGCGTCATCATTTCAATACTAGCGACACTCGGTGTCAGCGCAGTGGTGATGTCTCTTGTGATGGGCGAACCTACCGAAACTCCGCCAGTTCCCTCTTCTGACAGGGCTGCTGGCGCTCTGCTCTATGCCGAAAATTGCGCGTCTTGCCACGGCGCAGACCTGGAAGGTGCGGATGATTGGCGCGGACGTGACGCCGACGGACGGCTAAACCCCCCACCGCATGACGCCTCGGGGCATACCTGGCACCACACTGATACCCAGATCTTCACTTACACGAAACTCGGCGGTGCCGGGGCCATGGCGAAATCAGGCGTGAACGATTTCAACAGCGGCATGCCTGCCTTCGAAGATGTCCTGACAGATGAAGAGATTTGGGCCGTTCTGAATTTCATCAAATCGACTTGGCCGCAGAAAATTCGTGATGCGCAATCAGAAATGTCTCGCGAAAACTCCGACTAGAAAGTTCCGGTATGGACACGCACTCAAACAACTTGAAAGCGCCCGAGCCAACCGTCGGTGACGACATGAACCAAAGCGCCATCGATCCCGTCTGCGGAATGACCGTCGATCTATCGAAGGGCAAGCCCTCGCTGGAGCATGCGGGCGTGCGCTACCATTTTTGCGCACAGGGCTGCCACGACAAGTTCGATGCGGATCCGGAGTTTTATCTAACGGGTGCTCATAAGCGCAAAGCCACGATCGTAACCGCCGGAGCAATGTATACTTGTCCGATGGATCCCGAAATCGTTCAGGATCACCCCGGTGATTGCCCGATTTGCGGTATGGCGCTGGAAACAATGGGCATCCCGACTGACGAGCCCAATCCCGAATTAATAGACTTTACGCGGCGTTTCTGGATCTGTGCGGCGTTGTCCGTGCCGCTCCTCATCCTGACGACGGGACCAATGGTCGGGCTACCGATCCGCACCTGGCTCGGCGAGCGCACAACCATTCTGCTGGAGTTGGTCCTTGCAACGCCCGTCGTTCTCTGGGCGGCAATTCCGTTCTTCAAGCGGGGATGGAGTTCAATCCTCAATCGCAGCCCGAATATGTGGACGCTGATCATGCTCGGTGTCGGTGCCGCCTTCGGCTACAGCATCGTCGCCGCACTCGCGCCGAGTGTCTTCCCGGAATCGTTCCGCGATGCTGAGGGCAATGTCCCAGTTTACTTCGAGGCGGCGGCAGTGATCGTCACGCTCATCTTTCTCGGTCAGCTCTTAGAATTGCGAGCCCGTGAGCGCACCGGATCAGCCATTCGTGCGTTGCTCGATCTCGCCCCGAAAACCGCCCGCCGCATCAATGCCGATGGCTCGGAGCGTGACGTCCCGATCGAGAATATTCTGGAGGGCGACCGCCTGCGCGTACGTCCAGGCGAAAGCGTTCCGGTTGATGGGATCGTGCTCGAAGGGCGCAGCGCGCTCGACGAGAGTATGATTACCGGGGAGCCCATTCGCGTCGAGAAGACCGAAGGGGATGCCGTCACCGGCGGCACGCTGAATGGAACCGGCTCTCTGATTATGACGGCAGAACGGGTCGGTGCCGACACGATGCTGTCCAAGATCGTAGAAATGGTCGCAGGCGCTCAGCGCTCCCGCGCACCAATCCAGGGTCTCGCAGACCGCGTGGCGGCGTATTTCGTCCCAACGGTCGTCGGGATCGCGATACTAGCCTTCGTTCTCTGGTCGATCTTCGGGCCAGCGCCCTCGATGGCTCATGCACTGGTTGCCGCCGTTTCGGTTTTGATCATCGCATGTCCCTGTGCTCTTGGACTCGCGACGCCGATGTCGATCATGACGGCGACAGGGCGCGGCGCACAGGCAGGGGTCTTAATCCGCGATGCCGAAGCGCTGGAGCGTTTTGCCACTGTCGATACGTTGGTCGTTGATAAGACCGGAACGCTGACCGCTGGCAAACCAACGCTCTCCGATGTCGTAACTGTCGAAGGTGTGTCGGACGACGACTTGCTCCGCTTCTCTAGCGCACTGGAAAAAGGATCGGAGCATCCTCTTGCCGAAGCCATCGTTGCCGGGGCCGAGTTGCGCGGCATTGCGGTTGGCTCCGCACAAGACTTCGAAGCGGTCACCGGCAAGGGTGTGCAAGGCTCTGTGGAGGGCCGGTCCGTGGCGCTTGGCAATCGGGCAATGATGGAAGAGCTAGGTCTCTCCGCACAAAGCCTTCAGGTCGAAGCCGACCGGCTTCGCGACGAAGGCAAGACCGCCATGTATGTTGCTCTCGACGGCAAATTGGCAGGAATGATCGCCGTTTCCGATCCGATCAAGCCAACGACAAAAGTGGCAATTGATGCGCTTCACGCGGCCGGATTGCGCATTATCATGGCGACGGGCGACAACGAGCGCACAGCAAGATCCGTCGCCCAGGCACTTGGCATTGACGAGGTTCGCGCGGATGTGTTGCCGGAGGATAAAAAGGCGTTGATCGATGCGCTTAAAGCTGAGGGCAAAGCTGTGGCCATGGCGGGCGATGGAGTGAACGATGCCCCCGCGCTTGCTGCTGCTGATGTTGGGATCGCCATGGCGACCGGTGCCGACGTCGCCGTCGAAAGCGCGGGCATCACTTTGGTCAAAGGCGACCTCATGGGCATTGTCAGGGCGCGTAAGCTCGCGCAAGCGACCCTGCGCAACATCAAGCAAAACCTGTTCTTTGCCTTTGCCTATAACGCGGCGGGCGTTCCGATTGCGGCCGGAATACTCTATCCAATCACCGGCATGTTGCTCTCCCCGATGATTGCTGCCGCAGCGATGAGTCTGTCGTCGGTCTCGGTGATCGGCAACGCGCTGCGTCTGCGCTCGTTGAATTTTGACTCGAAAGAAGGGTAACGCGATGCGATGGATTGTTCTCGGAGTAGTTGGCCTCGCCTGCGGCGGGGCGCTCTGGTGGTTTACGAAAAGCGAAGCGACCGACGCACGCCTCGCAGCTGAAAATGGTATCGCGGTACCGACGTTCAGTGATACCGCCGCTCAGGGCGGCGAACTCTTTGCCGCGAACTGCGCTCTCTGTCACGGTCCGCACGCTTCAGGGTCAGAAAACGGCCCGCCGCTTGTCCACAAAATCTACGAACCGAGCCATCACGGCGACGGGTCGTTTTATATGGCCGCAGCAAATGGCGTGCGCGCGCATCACTGGCGCTTCGGGGCTATGCCGAAGATTGAAACCGTCGATGAGGACGATGTGACCAAGATCATCGCCTATGTGCGCGAGCTTCAGCGTGCAAACGGAATAAACTGAAGGAGCCAATAGAAGTGAGAAATGCGCGCGTACACGGCTTCCGGATTTTGGTTTTACTGCTCAGTGGAGCAGTCTACTCCGGCGCTGCTTCGGCGGAAAAATTCAAGAAAACGTACGATCCGTTCAAGAACATTGGAACCGAGCAGGTTTCACCGGCAGATCCGGCCAATCAGGAACAGGTCCGCCTCGGGGCGGCGCTCTATGTCGAGCATTGCGCCGAATGTCACGGAGCCGCTCTGGAAGGGGCTGAAAACTGGCAGGACAGCACCGGAGACGGAACCTATTTGCCGCCGCCCCATGATGACAGCGGTCATACCTGGCACCACTCCGACAAGGTTCTGTTCGAATATGTGAAACTTGGCGGCGCGGAACTCTTCAAAGATTACCCGGACATCATTTCTGCAATGCCGGGCTTTGGCGATCAACTCAGCGACGAAGAGATTTGGGCTATCCTCGCGTTCATCAAAGACAGCTGGTCCGAGGAAAGCCGCGACGTGCAGAAGACATCCTCGAAATACGATCCTTTGCCGAAGGAATATTATCCGTCACCCCTCAATGCCAGCGAATGAGCACCCATAGCCGTTAGGGATGAATGAGAGATCATGATGGAGTGGTATCATAATCTGCTACATCGTATCGGTCATCTGATCGGTCACGAGACTCCAGGCGAAGCCCCTTCGTGGCTGCATCCGTTGCTTCATGTCGTCTTGATCTGGGCACCGCTCGCTCTTCTCGCGGTGCTGGGCTATCGCCTGGCCGGCGGTGCATGGCGGCGCGTTCAACGTTTAGGATCAGCTGTTGAACCATCACGATCCTCGGGGCTCACCCCATCGGTTTTCACTTACATCCTAGAATATACCCGGGCGGATCAAGCCAGGCTCATCGCCTTCGGTCTTTTGACCTTACCGGTGCTTTACGCGACACTTGAACTGCCAAAGCTCATCATCAATTCGGCAATCGATGCCGAGGACCACAGTATCGATATCGTCGGGTATTCCTTCACGCAAACCGAGCATCTCTTCCTGCTGTGTGCCTTCTATCTCGTTGCCATTCTTGTCAACGGTGCCCTCAAATACGTTTTGAATGTGTACAAGGGGAAAGTGGGAGAGCGACTGCTGCGTCGTCTTCGTCTTACGGTCTTCCACAAGTGGCGGCGGGGCGCAGGCAGCGCGCGCCGCTCCGAAGTTATTCCCATTCTTTCTCAAGAGGTCGAACCTGTTGGTGGATTCGCCGCGGATGCGTTCGCATTGCCGGTTTTTCAGGGTGGAACGTTTCTCACGATCCTGCTCTTTATGTTCATTCAAGATCCGTTTCTCGGCGCTGCAGCGCTGACTTTGTTACCGGTTCAGATCGCCCTCATCCCAAGACTGCAGCGAAAGCTAAACGCGCTGTCCAGGCGACGGGTCAAGGAAGTCCGAAATCTCAGTGGCCATCTCGGTGAACAAGCTGGCTCCATCGATATCGATTTGACCGGGCTTCAATCGGTAGGAACGTCATTGAAGCAGATGGAGGCCATCCGCCTTGAGATTCATCGAACGAAGTTCTTCATGAAAGCGATGAACAATTTTCTGTCCGCGCTAACGCCGTTCTTCTTCTACTCGATCGGCGGCTATCTCGTGATCAATGGTGATCTGACACTCGGTGCTCTTGTCGCGGTTCTCGCTGCCTATAAGGATTTCTCGTCCCCCCTTAAAGAGGTGTTTCGTTACTATCAGTCAATGGAGGATGTGCGCATCCGCTACGATGAAGTTCGGCGTTTTCTTGGACAGGGGGTCCTCATGATCCGGGAGCGGGAAGAGAAGTCCGGCGCGAGCCAGAATCCAATTGTCTCGCAATCTCCATTCCTTGAAGGAGTGAAACCATGAACCTTCAGAATCGGCGAACGCCCGCACAAAGATGGGTGGTGGCGGTGCTCATGATCCAGATGTTCCTTGTATTCCTATCCAATCCGGCAAATGCAGATGTAACAAGCGAACCAATATCCGGTGTCACCGTTGAAGACGCTGTTGCATCCCCTGCGTCGAAAGGCGGGAAGAGCATCGTTCGCTTCCGCATTATCAACTCAAGCGTGGACAATATCTCATTGCAAGGTCTGCGCTCGAGTGCGGCCAACTCGGCGGCGCTTGTTTTGCGGGATTCGCATAATTTGCAGCGGGACGTCAAAATGCTCTCGATCCAGCGTGAGGAAGAACTTGATCTCAGTACGTCGCATATCTCCGGCGAATTACGCGATTTACGGACGGATCTGATCGAAGGTGATTATGTGGACATCGAGCTCGTTTTTCAAAGCGGCGCAATCGCTGTCGAAGCGCATATCCATGAGAGCCAGGTCAATTGAAGATCGGAGAAGCTGCAAAGAAGTGTGGACTTTCAGTAAAAACAGTCCGCTATTACACTGATATTGATTTGATTTCTCCGGCACGGCGGGAAAACGATTATCGCGATTTTGATGAGGCTACCATCGCAAAGCTGATCCTTGTTGGTCGTGCGCGCTCCTTGGATTTCTCGATTTCCGAATGTGCGGAAATACTTGAGATTGCTGAAGCAGATCCGGCAAAGCAACGGCTATACGGCGGACAGATCGAGCATCTGATCGCAAAGCTAGCCGCCCGGCGTGACGATATTAAAGAACTCCAAAAACTACTTATCAGATCAACATCGGTGTAGGTGCAAGAGTTTTGAGATTTCACTGCGGAAAGTGCTGACTGTAGCGTTTGTCCGCAAATGCATTTTAGTGTGGTTCGCAATCATTCCCCGGCAGATGACATGCTGAGTTTCTGGGCCAATCGATTCCAAGCGCGGCGTTGATTTATCTGTGAATAACGTCCCCTCCCTTCGGTCGGACCCGGCCCTCGTAAACCAAGCCACGGCGGTGCCGCGTCTCGGCCATCCGGCTTCGGTCCGTGACGCACAGAACAGCAGGGATATGTAAAAACCTCGTCTCGCCTTTAGCATCCATACCATTGGTAGATTGTGATCGTCATAATATGCGGGGATTCAGGCCAGTCGCTGCGCGCCTGGGATTGAGCGTCGGCAGAGCCGACGCGCGTTTTTAGTCCCCCTCGGCGTCGCGATGTGGGCGGCTCACCTGGTTAGCCCCGCCGCGCCAAAGCGCAACCGCGCGGGTTGGTGACCTAAAAGTTTCTCTCTGAACGTTCGCGCGGTCCTCCAGTCGCTGCGCTCCTTGCGGCCTTGCAGGTGCCCTCCGGCTTACCCGGCGGGGTCTGCCCGGCTCTCCCGCCGCCCACCCGCTCCGCCACCGGGGTGTGTGCGGCAGGTGAAGCAATGGCGGGGAGGACCTGTTATGATGGGATTTGAGACTGAAACCACCAAGGCGGCTGCAACGGGATCGCTTGGCGCTAGTGGCCCGCGCATCTATGTCGCCTGTCTCGCCAGCTATAACAATGGCTGTCTGTTCGGGCGCTGGATCGAGGTTAGTGAAGATGAAGCCGCGCTCCGTTCGGAGGTTGCCGCGATGCTGCGGGCATCCCCCGAACCGGCAGCAGAAGAGCATGCGATCCATGATTTTGAAAACTTCGAAGGGTGCGAAGTTCGCGAGTATGAGAGTTTCTCGCATGTCGTCGCATTGGCTCAATTTGCCGGAGAGCATGGCGCGTTAGGCGGCGAGGTTCTCAGCTACTACGGCGGCGATCTTGAAGACGCCCGCACGGCGTTAGAAGACCGATACGCTGGAGCCTATGCCTCGCTGGAAGATTTCGCCGAGGAAATCGCGTCCGAGCATTTCGCATCCGTTCACGACTCCATGAAAAACTACATCGACTATGAATCCATCGGGCGGGATATGGCGCTGAGCGGTGACATCATCACCTTTGATCTCGCACACGACGATATCCACATTTTCTGGGCGCAGTGAGATGCTGCACCAGTATTTTCCCCAGCGCGCGCGTCACGTCGAAGTCGGCGGACGCGCGGTTATGGTCGGCACGGTTCCTGTGGGAACCGTCACCGCCTATCGCGGCGAGCGCATTATCGTCGAGGCATGGCTTCCCCGCGAATGCCACGCGGGGCGGTTCGACAACCTCGCCCTCGCATGGGCGAGCAGCTTTCACGCGCGCGGCATGTTCATCGCTCAAGTTCAAATTTTGGCGACCGGACGACGGTTTCGCCTGTCCGATGTTCACTTGATCGACCGCGACTATTGAACACCTCGAACAACACCAAATCCAAAACCCGAAGGAGTCCCATCATGGACCTGCGTCATATCTCCATCGACAAACTTAAAATTTCCACCCTCAACATGCGCCACGAACGCAAGAAGCCTGAAATCGGTGACATACTGCCATCAATCCGCGAGCGCGGCGTATTGGTGCCGCTAATCGTGCGCCCCAATGGCGCAAAAGGCAGTTTTGAAATCCTTGCAGGACGGCGGCGGTTCTTTGCGTCCAATGCCGTTCTCAAAGAGACAGGCGACAAGACGATCAAACTGCCCTGCGCCGTGCTGGCCGAGGGCGACGACGCCGGAGCGATTGAGGCTTCGATCTTGGAGAACGTCGCACGACTTGAACCCGATGAAATGAGCCAGTTCGAAGCGTTTCAGCGTTTGGCCGATGAAGGCCGCACCGTCGAGCAGATCGCGCTGACATTCGGTGTCACCGAGTTGATGGTTAAACGCCGCCTCGCTCTCGCAAATCTCCTACCTGAAATCCGCAAGGCCTATGCAGCCGAGGAAATCGACGGCACCACCATCACCGCGCTGACGCTGGGATCAGAAACCCAGCAACGCGAATGGTTCGATTTGTGGAATGACGATGATGCTGAGTATGTGCCGACCGGACGCCAGTTAAAGGCATGGCTGTTGGGCGGCGAGCATATCTCGACCGACAAGGCCCTGTTCGATCTGGACAAGTATCACGGCTATGCGGGACAAATTCTCACAGACCTCTTTGGCGAAGAAGCGGTCTTTGCCGACGCCGCAACGTTCTGGAAATGCCAGAACGAGGCGCTTGCCGCGAAGGTCGAAGACCTGAAAGCAAAAGGCTGGGCCGATATCGTCGTGCTCGACAAAGGCCGGTACTTCGCAAAATGGGATCACGTCACGCGATCCAAGAAGGACGGCGGTAAGGTCTATGTCGAAGTGCGCGACAGCGGCGAAATCACTTTTCATGAAGGGTTCATCACCACCAAAGATGCCGCGCGTCTTGATAAGGCAAAATCAGCGGGCGACGAAGTCGTCACAGAACCAACGACGTCACGGCCAGAAATGACCCAGCCGTTGCAGACGTATTTTGAACTACACCGCCACGCCGCCGTGCGCGCGAAGCTGTTTCAGCATCCCGATGTCGCGATCCGCCTGATGGTGGCGCATGCTATTGTCGGTTCCGGTCTCTGGCAAGTGCGTCCCGAACCCCAGCGCAGCCACCACGAAGCCACGCTGGAAAGCGTCGGCGGGTCGGAGGCGCAAACCGCGTTTTCGACAGAACGCAAGGTCGTGCTGGGTTTGCTTGGACTCGATGTTTCCGATGCAAGGCCGATCATTCGCGGCAATGGAGACGATTATGCCCTGTGCAATATCTTCTCCCGCCTCCTGAAACTCAGCGAAATCGATGTTCTCACCATCCTCACCTACGTCATGGCCGAGTCGTTGGAAGTCGGGAATGCCTCGGTCGAGGCGCTTGGTAACATTCTCCCCGTCTCATTGAGCGAGTGTTGGACGCCGGATGCGGCCTTCTTTGATCTGTTGCGCGACAAGCAGACGATCAATGCGATGCTGCGCGAGATTGCGGGCAAGGCGGTCGCCGATGCCAATATCGCGGAGACGGCCAAGGTTCAGAAAGGCATCCTCGTCGATACGCTCACAGGCGCGAATGGGCGCGAGGCAAAACCCGATTGGCAGCCCCGCTGGGCTGCGTTTCCGTTTGGCACCTATCGCTCAGGGATCAGCATCAGACCTGCGGTGGTTTGGAAGAAGGTGTCCTGTTTCTTCAAGCGCGCGGCGTGACGAGCGATGGCTTGCGCTTGGTCCGAAGAACGGGCCAAGCGTGGCAATGATTAAGTCGGAGCCGTTGCCGGATGGATGGTCGCGTCTCTACCCACACCGTCCTCGGAGCGGAGCGCAAGAACGCGGAACGGGGCAAACCGTTTTCGGCCCTGCGTTTGAAAAGACGATGGTGCAAATGATCCCGGTCTAACGCTGTCCAACGCTGCAAGGTGCGCGCGGGTGAACCGTCCTATGGATGATGTTAAACCTGTCTCGCGGTGATGGCAGCAGGGCCTCAAGCCCCCTCCTCAGAGCCGACGACCTGGTCGAGCATCCGATACCCCGAAACCCTGCGGTTCGGCTTTTTTCCCCTGCCTGCGGCATTCCTCGCGCATGCAACGCGGGGCGTTGCCAAAAAAGCCAATCCTTCGGGTTCTCCGCTGCGCTGCGACCGTGGAGCGATGCCTTTCGGCATCGCGAGAACTCTTCATCGAACGGAACACCGTTCGAGGGGTTCAGGGGATCGTCTGCCCGCCCTTTAGGTCCGGCATCGGAGGGGGATCGGCCCCTTCCGGCCAACACCAAGGAGAGACATCATGGCTTCCATCGGACAAGTTACCCTCACCA